>CAJOQB010000152.1 GCA_905236405.1 uncultured Bacteroidales bacterium | reverse complement strand
TATGTTGTTCTAAGGTTTAGAACATAAGAACAACATAAGAACAACATAAGAACAACATAAGAACAGTGAATGTTGGTACGGTGTTGGTAGGGGGTAAACAGGGGGTTGTTTCCTTCGGTCACAGGTAAAAAAAATTGCATGTAATATTTTTTTTGTATATTTGCATATAGGCAGTAAATATGTATACTGCTGGAAACGAACGGATAACAATTTAAATTATTAACTAAAACAATAGGATTATGCAAAAGTTTTTACGCTTTTTGGCCCTTGTGGCGCTGACGGCAGTGCCATGGGCAGTGAACGCGCAGAACACGCTGACTGTGGCAGATGGCACGGTGACCAACGTCTACGTACCCGTCTACGGCTACTATGGCGATGCCTATCTGCACTGCCAGTACATCTATCCGGCGAGCGACATCGCATTAGCGACGACTACCGTCGGCATGAACGGCGGCAGCATCACCAGCATGACGTTCTACACCACAGAAGCATCGGTGAGCCTCTCCGCAACTTTCACTTTCAAACTGATGGAGGTGA
Organism: uncultured Bacteroidales bacterium; assembly: GCA_905236405.1. Lineage (GTDB taxonomy): Bacteria > Bacteroidota > Bacteroidia > Bacteroidales > P3 > Colimorpha. The sequence continues at coordinate 3,644 of CAJOQB010000152.1, read as the reverse complement.
GCTACACCACATTGGACGCCTACCAGGATGTGACCGGTGCCACGCTGGTGTACACCGGCTCTGTGGCGGTCGCAAACAACCAGATGACTGTCACATTCGACAACCCCTACACCTACAACGGCGGCAATTTGCTTGTCGACTTGACAACTGTTTCGACTGGCAACTACAGCCAAACCACCTACTATGGAGTGAGCGCCAGCGGCGCCAGTGTGAGTGGCTATAGTTACAGCAGCGTCAGTGCAGCATCCATCGCCCAGCGCAATTTCATTCCCAAGACCACCTTTACCTTCACCGGCGGCACGGCAGTGACTTGCCCCCCCATCCAGGGCATCACCTTAGGCGCCATTGACAGCAATAGCGCCGTCATCACCTGGGTGGACAGTTTGAATAGTGGAGCTAACTATACCGTTACCTACTGGGCCGACGGCGATGCCACCAACATCCTCACTGAGACCTCGTCGGGCGACTCGGCCACCCTCACGGGCCTCAATGCCAACACCGTCTACCACTACACCGTGCAGGTCAACTGCTCGGCTAGCGACAACTCCGTTGCCCTGGGCGGCACCTTCCGCACCGCCTGCGGCACCATGAGCCTGCCTTTATTTGTCGACTTTGAAGATGCCGCCCACAATGGTGCCTGGTATCCTTGTTGGGACAGCACCATCCATGCCGGCACCGACCCAAGCGTGAACGACCAGCCCGGTGGCAGCTACAACCCCACGCAGCATACCCCTGGCGGTACCTATGCCATGTATCTGCAGGGCAACTCGAATGAGAATTACAACCTGGTGGTCGGCCCCACGATGGATGTCAGCGGCGACAATATCTATTGCCGCTTCTGGGCTTTTGTCAACAATGGCTGGATTAAGGCTGGCGTCATCTCTAATCCCCACGACACCAGCACCTTCATTCCCCTGGTGCAGGTCAACGGCAGCAGTTGGGCCGAGTATGAGTTCAATACCGCCAACCTCAGTTCCACCGAGAACTACCGCGTGGCCTGGTTGGCCTACGGCACCGGCTATATCGGTAAGTTCGACGATGTCTATATTAGTGAGATTCCTTCCTGCTTGCGTGTCAGCAGCGTGGCTATCGACAGTGTGAGCGACGAGAGCATCACCCTCAGCTGGGTGGATACGCTCAACAGTGGCGCCACCTACACGGTGACTTGCTACGGCCCCAACGACACTGTGGAGCAGAGCAACATCACTGATTTGTTCTATGTCTTTGACAACCTCAACGCCAACACACCCTACACCTTCAGCGTGGTGGTCAACTGTGGCAGTGGTGACGCCGAAGCGGTCACCGTCAGCGGCCGCACCGCCTGCGCTGCTATGCAGATACCTTTCACCGAGGGCTTCGAGGATGCTGGCGCCCTCAGTTGCTGGAAGATGGTTGACTGTGCGAGCAACACAGGTCGCACTACCGGCAATGCCAACACCGGCAACGCTTGCTTCCGTTTCTACTATGGTTACAATAATCAGTACCTTATCTCGCCCGAGCTGACGGGCACCGACAATGGTGTGAAGGTGCAGTTTGCCTATAAGCAGGGTACCTCCTACACCGAGACCTTTAAGGTCGGCTACTCCACAACTAACGACTCTGTCAGCTCGTTTGTGTGGGGCGATGAAATGACCGCTACCTCAAGTTACCAAACCTTCTCGGCCATCTATCCCGCTGGCACCAAGTATGTCTCTATCCAGCTCACGTCTTATGATCAGCTGTATCTTTACATTGACGACATCAACTTCATCGAACCTCCTGCATGTATGCCTGTGTCGTTGATGGGTGTCGACACTGTCACGGCTGACGCGGCCACCATCTATTGGACTGCCCCCGACGGCCAGAGCGACTTCTTCGTGCTCCTCGACAGCACCGTCTACACCACCAGCGATACCTTCTACACCTTCACCGGCCTTGATGCCCGCACCGCCTATACTGCCTATGTGGCCAGCGACTGCTCGGGCGACACCTCGGAATGGCGAAATATCAGTTTCACTACTGATTGTGCCGGCGGTTCGTGCGATATTGTTATTGCCGCACAGGATTCCTATGGTGACGGCTGGAACGGCGCACAACTTAACTTTACCCAGAACGGTACGGTGGTAGGTTCCTACAGTATGCCGGGCCAGGGTTTGTATAGCACTCCTATTTATGACACCGCCATGGTGAGCGTCTGCAGTGGTACGCCCGTTAGCTTCAGTTGGCAGACGGGTAGTTATGACAGTGAAATCACATATACCATTTACGATGGTGGTGGTGCTGAGGTCTACAGTTCGACCACCAGCGGAGTGAACCACAGTGATATCATTTTGGATCCCTGCCCCACTTGCATGGCACCTGCTGGCGTGATGCTGTCGGCTGTGGATAGCAATGAGCTTACCTTCGTCTGGACCGAGGATGTCAATGTGGACCACTACATTGTCTCCTTCAACGGCGGCGGCTACACCCTGCCCAACAACGGCAACGCCTCGCACATGGTGACGGGCCTCACTCCCAACACTACCTACACCTTCAGCGTGATTGCTATCTGCGAAGTGAATGTCGACTCGTCGGTGGCCCGCACCATCACCGTTAAAACCGCCTGCGGCGAGATGGTGCTGCCCGTGGTGGAGAGCTTTGAAAGTGACAACGACGGCAGCGTGCCTTCGTGCTGGAACGTGGTCAGCGGCAGTCCCGCCGTTATGACGGGTAACTATTACGCCCACACCGGCACCAACTCGCTCGCTTTTGAGAGTGGCGACATGATTGCCACCAGCCAGGTGCCCCTTGATGGCGACTCCATCTACGTCAGCTTCTGGACCGACATCTACAGTGGCACCCTCCAGGCTGGCGTGATGACCAACCCCCTCTACGACTCCACCTTCACCCCCCTGCTCACGGTCACCGGCACCAACGGCTATGAGATGTTTGAGTTCAACACCGACTTGATGGACCACTACACCAACTACTATGTGGCCTTCCGATTCAATGGCAGTTATTATGGTATCAATGTTGACGACATCAATATCCGAAAGAACGAGGGCTGTATGTATCCCGCCAACCTGACGGCTACCCCTGCCGCCCACGAAGTAGACTTGACTTGGGTGAACAACTCGTCGAATAGCGACTTCGTGGTGCAGTACCGTGCTGTCACCGCCACTGCATGGGACACCACTATCGACGTCTTTGACACCACCTACACTGTGACCAACCTTAACGCCGCCACCAGCTACGTGTTCCGCGTGGGTTACCTCTGCAACAACGACACCCTCTGGAGCACCATTAACGCACAGACTACTTGCGACTTGATTTCCCTGCCCTACTTTGAGAACTTTGATGCATACGCCAACGATGTGCTGCCTCCCTGCTGGGACTATGACCAAGCCGGCGTGACCCATTGGGACGGCGGCCTCTTCTTCCGCAGCAACTCCAGCGGCGGTACCGGCGCCTATGCCGTGGTACCTCAGCTGGCTGGTAACTTCACCAAGCTGAAGATTGAGTTCGATACCAAGGTCGGCACCATCGCTGAGCAGGACGGTATCCTCCTCGGTGCCGCCGACGCCACCGGCACGCTCGTCGGCTGGCTCGACACCATTCAGGATGTCAACCACTCGCGCAACGGCTTTGTACACCATATTATTACTATGGTGGGCTATAACATCCCC
>CAJOQB010000151.1 GCA_905236405.1 uncultured Bacteroidales bacterium | reverse complement strand
GAGGACATCCAAACCGAGGTGAAAAACATCGAGAGTTACAAGTTCCAAGCGGAGCAAGCCGAGCGTCAGGGCGACTACGGAAAAGTGGCCGAACTGCGCTATGGCCGTATCAAGGAAGCCGAGCGCCATGTGGAGGACTTGAAACAACAACTGAAATCGATGCAAGCCGACAACGCCATGATCAACGAGGAGGTGGACGGCGAGCAGATAGCTGAAGTGGTCAGCAAATGGACGGGAATCCCTGTCACCCGTATGATGCAAAGCGAGAAAGAGAAACTTCTCCATCTGGAAGAGGAACTGCACAAACGGGTGGTGGGCCAAGACGAAGCCATCCGTGACATCGCCAACGCTGTGCGACGCAGCCGTACAGGCCTCACCGACGGCCGTCGACCCATTGGCAGCTTCATCTTCTTGGGTACCACAGGTGTGGGCAAGACCGAACTGGCAAGGGCATTGGCCGAGGTGCTGTTCGACGACGAGAACATGATGGTGCGTATCGATATGACAGAATACCAAGAGGCTCACAGCGTCAGTCGTCTGGTGGGTGCACCTCCGGGATATGTGGGATATGACGAGGGCGGTCAACTGACGGAGGCTGTGCGTCACAAACCCTACAGTATCATCCTCTTCGACGAGATAGAGAAGGCTCACCCCGATGTGTTCAACATCTTGCTACAGGTGCTCGAGGATGGTCGTTTGACCGACAACAAGGGGCGCACCGCCGACTTCAAGAACACCATCATCATCATGACTTCCAACATGGGATCGAACATTATTCAAGAACGTCTGGCTGACATTGACTCTTTGCAGAGCCAGTATGTCATGGATGAGACAAAGAGCGAGGTGATGGGATTGCTGAAACAACATCTTCGTCCTGAGTTCCTGAACCGTATTGACGAAATAATTATGTTCCGTCCTCTTACCAAGAAGCAAATTCGCGAGGTGGTTCGCATCCAGATGAACCAGGTGGGCAAGATGTTGGAGAAGAACAATATCTTGATATCCACCACCGAGGAAGCTATCAACCATTTGGCCGACATCGGCTACGACCCCGCTATGGGTGCCCGACCGGTGAAACGGGTCATCCAACGCGAGATACTCAACGAGATGAGCCGTCAGATGCTCGAGGGCCGCATCACCAGCGACAGCAACGTCATTGTCGACGTCATCGACGACCATTTTGTCTTCTACAACGCATAAAAGCGACCAAAGTCACGCTCTCCAAGCAGGTTCCACTCACCATCGTGGAACCTGCTTTTTCGTTTGCTGCTACAATAAATAACATTCAATCGCGTTAATCATTTGTTGTATAAAATGTAAAAATAATAATTGACCACAAATGAAAAAATGGCTCTTGATATTGATGGCCGTCGCACTTTTGTCACCGCTCTCTGCCCAAAAGAAAGCAGAGTTCTCTCAACAGTTGCCACCCCCCAAAACGGTCACCTTCGTCAACTGGGGTGACACGATGCCCGTAAGGATGGACATCTACTATCCCGAACACAGAAGACCCGACAGCACAACGGTGCTCTACCTGTTTGGCGGCGGGTTTATTCTTGGTGCTCGCGATAGTGCGAGCAGCCTTGAGGCTGTCAAAGCCCTGCTCGACGAAGGCTTTGTCGCTGTCAGTGCCGACTATCGCTTGGGAATATCCATGGTGAACTTCGATACTGTCAAACTGTTCTCCGTCAGCAAGCCTTTCTATTATGCCATCGATATGGCGGTGGAGGACTGTTGTCATGCGGTGAGCTATCTCTGCTCCCATAGCCAGGAACTTGGCATTCGTGCCGACCGCATAGTGCTGACAGGTAGCAGCGCTGGTGCCATCACGGTAGTACAAACCGACTACTATCGTTGCAACAATATGCGACAAGTGTCGGCTTTGCCCCAAGGATGGAAACCGTTGGCGGTGGTGCCCTACAGCGGCGCTGTGTTTTGCAAGAAGGGACATCTGCAATACGCCACACCTCCTGCTCCCACTTGTTTCTTCCACGGCACGTCGGATCGCATTGTCAACTACAACAAGTTCCGTTCGACGGGTCGCAACGTCCTCTATGGCGGCAACCAGCTGGCTCGTCGTTTCCAAGAGAACAGCTATCCCTATTGGATTCTCCGTTTCAAAGACCGCGGACACGAGGTGGCTGCCTACCTGCCCTATACCATTCAGGAGTTCACCACCTTTGTCGATATGGTGCTCGACGGGCGAGAGACCTTCTACGACGCCACCTGTATCGATGCCCATCTGCCGCGGTGGAAATGGGCGGATGCCACCCTCTTTGACCTTTATCTGAAATAGAACACCAACCCAAACTCGTTTTGCCAATGGAAATCATGTCGCCTGTGGGAAGTTACGAAAGTCTGATGGCCGCCATCCAAGGTGGCGCCGACTCGGTATACTTCGGTGTGGGCAAACTCAATATGCGGTCGCGTTCGGCCAACAACTTTGACCTTGAAGACTTGGAGAAAATCGCCGATATTGCCCACCAGCACGGCCTTCGCACTTATCTCACCGTCAACACCATCATCTACAACCAGGAGATTGAAGAGATGCATCGTGTGGTCGATGCCGCCCAACGGGCGGGCATCAGTGCCATCATCGCCAGCGATATGGCGGTCATCAACTACTCCAACAGCATCGGTATGGAGATACACATCTCCACCCAATGCAACATCAGCAACGTGGAGGCGGTCAGATACTACGCCCGATTTGCCGACGTGATGGTGACCGCTCGCGAACTGCCGCTGCGTCAGGTGGCGGAGATTGTCCAATATATCAAAGACAACGACATCCGAGGACCCAAGGGCAACTTGGTGGAGATTGAGATTTTCGGTCACGGGGCACTCTGTATGTCGGTGAGCGGCAAATGCTACTTGAGTCTCGACAACTACAACTACTCGGCCAATCGTGGTGCCTGTCTGCAACTGTGTCGTCGGCAATATTTAGTGAAGGACTTGGAGAGCGATATGGAGTTGGTGGTGGACAACCAATATATCATGTCGCCCAAAGACCTCAAGACCATTGATTTTCTCGATAAAATCATCCATGCGGGTGTCAAGGTGCTGAAAATCGAGGGTCGCGGTCGCAGCGCCGACTATGTGAAAGTGGTGACGCAGTGCTACAAAGAAGCCGTCAAGGCGGTCGAGGAAGGTACCTACACCCAAGAGAAGATTGCCGAATGGAACCGCCGTCTGGCCACTGTCTTCAATCGTGGGTTCTGGGAAGGCTACTATATGGGTCGCACCTTGGGCGAATGGAGCGAACGCTATGGCAGTCAGGCTACCGAGACAAAGGTCTATCTCGGCAAGGTGACCAACTACTTCTATCGCATCAATGTGGCCGAAGTGCGACTCGAGACAGCCAACACCCTTGCTGTGGGCGACCGCTATATGGTGTTGGGTCAGACGACAGGCGTATATGACGACACCATGAAGGAGATACGTGTGGACAATCATCCCGTCGACGTCGCCCATCAAGGCGACGCCTTCTCTTTCGCCACACAGGTGCCTCTGCATCGGGGCGACAAACTCTACAAGGTTATCGCCACCGTCGACGAATATTAATACCGAATTTCTCATGGCAAAAGCAAAAACATATTACTACTGTCAAGAATGTGGCTACCAAAGCTCTTCGTGGTTGGGTCGTTGCCCCGAATGCGGCAAATGGAACACGATGGTGGAAGAGGTGGTGAAGGCTGCCGTCACTCCCGTAAAGGCGTCGCAACGCAGCATCAGCCTCACGTCGAAGCCCAAACTCATCAAGGATGTCACCTATAGCGAGACGAGCCGCATCCCCACCCACTATGCCGAGTTCGACCGTGTGCTGGGTGGCGGTATCGTCCCAGGTTCGTTGATACTCATCGGCGGCGAACCGGGCATCGGCAAGTCGACACTCTTGTTGCAGACGGCTCTTGGCATCAACCATCTGCGGGTGCTCTATGTCAGCGGCGAGGAGAGCGAGCAGCAAATCAAGATGCGTGCCGACCGAATCAACCAGCACAACGACACCTGTTATGTGGTCAGCGAAACGGTGACCCAACGTATCTTCGAGCATATCGACCAAGTGAAGCCCGACCTCGTGGTGGTCGACTCCATACAGACCATCAG
>CAJOQB010000150.1 GCA_905236405.1 uncultured Bacteroidales bacterium | reverse complement strand
GTGAGTTCATCGTCGACATATTCGTCGGCCAGACCGCCGATGGAGTGGCCCAGCTCGTGGGGCAGTATGTTCTCCGACATGGGGAGCACGGCACTCATGGCATAGAAATTATAGATGGCGCCGCCGCCGTAGGTGGGGCAGTTGGCCATGATGATGATGTGGTCGTAGGGGGCTTGGGCGATGACATCGTGGAGCTGGAAGAGGTTGGAGGTCATCAGATAGCGGTCGCTATTGAAGGTATTGTAGCTGGAGCCGACGGCGCTCTGCACATAGACGCCCTTGGTGGGGTCTGTGATGCCGCTTTGGGGCGAGGGGACGGCGATGCCCCAGACGTTGAAGTCTTTGCGGTGGCTCTTGAAGGGTTCGCGGCCAAAGAGGCATTCGGTGAAATAGATGAGGTCGGAACGCATCTTGGCAGTGTCTTTGATGCCGTAGCCTTCGGCGACGATGACGACATCGATTTTCTTATGCGAGTCGCCTTTCTTCTGGATGGCGATGGGGGCGAAATGGCTGGCTTTGACGCCCCGGCCTTCGAGGTCGGACCATCCGTGGAGTACCTCGACCTGCGTGTGGCGGGGGTCGAAGAAATAGCTGTTCTGGGTGAAGAAACGTTGCTGTTTGTCACGCTTCTGCATACAGATGTTGACAGCAACCTTGGGATAGGGGATGAGCATCACCTCCTCGAACTGGGCGATGCTATCGACAGCCATAGGGGTGTCTTTGTATTCGCGGAAAAGGGTGTGGTAGCAGCGGCTGTAGAGGGGAGTGCCGGTGGCGGCGTCGGTGACCAGTATGCGGTAGTCTCCGTTGTTGATGGGGTCGAGCAGTTGGGTCTGCGAGCCAGCCCACTGGCCGGGTTTCTGCACATAGCGTATCAGGAAGTTGGTGTCGCGGTCGTGGTTGCCCACACGGAGGTAGTCGACGCGGAGGGTGCGGTCCTCGAAATACTTCTTGAACGAGGGGTTGACCCAGTTCTCATTCTGGGCAAAAGCGACAAACGAGCTGGCGATAAAAGCCAGCAGCAGACTTATTTTCAGCGTATTCTTCATGATGATGGATTTTCTTTGATGGAACAAAGATAGGCATTATTCTTCATTTGCGAGCAAAAAAAAGAGGCCACACGGATTTGCCCGTGTGGCCTGAGACTTGTGTGATGTGTGTCGATTAGAGGTTGAAACCGAGACCGAAGAAGGGTCCGCTGATTTTGGTGGTGGTGTTGTCGCTGTTGTCGACATCGAGCAGACCGTAGTTGTAGCCGCCGAAGAGCTGGAACTGCTGGAAGCCGAGGGCCAGGCCGAAGGTGGCACTGACGTTGAAAGGCTTGAGGTTGAGGTCGCCGGCGTTGTTGGCGAACCAGTTGCTCTCGGTGGTGCCGCTAATACCGACAACATTGCCTTCATACTTGGTCTTGCCCATAAAGGTGTAGCTGAGCTTGGGACCGGCGAAGAGGGTGAAGCTGATTTGGCTCGATGGTGCGATGGTGTAGTTGAACAGCAGGGGGACATCAACGCCGACGAGAGTGGTGGTGTGCTTGCTGCTTGCCAGACCGTAGAAGCTGCTTTCGCCGCTCTCGGTGCCGTAACGCAGCTGTCCGCCTACAGAGAGGTTGAGAGCGCCGCTGACGGGCATGTTGTAGTCAACGCCCAAGAAGAAGCTGTTGAGGTTGACACTGTTGCTACCGGTAGCCCAAACTTCGGGCGAGTAGCCTGCATGGATGTGCTGTGCACTGACTTGGCCAGCAAAGAGAAGGCTGGCCGTAAGGATTGCGATGGTGAAAAATTTCTTCATGATAAAATATTGTTTGATGTTAATGTTATCGATTTTAGAGGTCTAAGCCAATGCCGACAAAAGGTCCGCTGGTCTTTCGGGAAGTATTATCGTATTTGTTGATATTGAAAAGACCATAGTTGTAGCCACCGAAAAGTTGGAATTGCTGGAATCCGATGGACAGGCCAAAGGTGGCACTGACATTGAAGGGCTTAAGGTAGATATTGTACCAGGTGTACTCGTCAGAGAACCATTCATCATCAAACTTTTCAAAAGACCCCTCAAATATGGTTTTACCAATAAAGGTATAACTGAACTTGGGACCGGCAAAAAGTGTGAAACCAAGTTGACTGGAGGGATGAATGGTGTAGTTGAAAAGTAAGGGAACATCAATGCCAAAGAGGGTCATAGTGTGTTGTGGTAAAATGCCGGTGCCAACTAAACCTGTGTAGTTGAAGTTGCTGGTCTCGGTACCATACCGTAGTTGGCCACCGATAGAGAGGTTGAGATTGTCGATGACAGGAATATTGTAGTCTGCACCTAAGAAGAAACTGTTGATGTGATAACCCCGAGCAAATCCACAATTCTCAGGCGAGTAGCCTGCATGGATGTGCTGTGCACTGACTTGGCCGGCAAAGAGAAGGCTGGCCGTAAGGATTGCGATGGTGAAAAATTTCTTCATATTACAAGATTTTTAAGATGTTTGTCGGTGTAACGGCAAAAGGGTTTTGTTATTGTGCGACGGGGTGTGAAACGGGGCAAAATGAGGACTTGGGAAAATACCCCGGGGTTTTGTGGTAAAAATACCCGGGTATTTTGTGGTAAAAACCCCGGGTGTTTTATGGTAAAAACCCCGGGTGTTTTGTGGTAAAAACCCCGGGTAAAATTTCAGGCATCGGTTTTGCATCTTATTTTTTGCAGTTCTGAGGGTCTTGTGTATCTTTGCAGTCGAAACAAAAAGATGCATGCAATGAAAAAAGTGATGATTATCAACGGCCCCAACCTGAATTTGGTGGGTGTCAGAGAGCCGGATGTCTATGGCGGGGTGTCGATGGACAGCTTTGTCGAGCGTCTGCGGTCGGAGCGGAAGGATGTGCAGATTGACTACTACCAAAGCAATATCGAGGGGGAACTGGTTGACAAGATACAAGAGGTGGGGTTCACCTACGACGGTATCGTCATCAACGCTGGCGGCTACAGCCACACCTCGGTGGCCATCCACGACGCCTTGTTGGCGGTGACGGCTCCGGCGGTGGAGGTGCATATCAGCAATATCTTTGCACGGGAAGAATACAGGCACCACTCGTTGTTGAGCAGTGCCTGCAAAGGAATTATCTGTGGGTTGGGGCTCGACGGCTATCGGATGGCGGTCGAAGCACTCATCTAGTTTACCGGAATCTTATCATATCAATCAGTCGCACACCGGTGAGCCACACGGTGATGCAGCCCACGACGCCACGGGCGTCGCTCCATTGATGGATGGGTTGCAGGGTGGTGTCGTCGACAATCTCGAAGTATTCGGGGTCGAAGACCGTCTGGGTGTCGGCATTGATGAGTGTGGGGTCGTCGCTCGAGACTTCGCGAAGGGTGGCGAGCACCCATTGCTTGACCTCCTCGACGCTGGCGGTCTGTGAACGGACCACGGCTTCTTGCAGGGTGGCGTAGATGCGGGGGGCGATGGCGCGGGCGGCAGGCGAGAGACGCATGTTGCGGGAGCTCAACGCCAGACCGTCGTCGGCACGGACGATGGGGCAGGGGACAATCTCGATGGGATATTTTATCTGCTCAATCAGATTGCGGACAATGGCAATCTGCTGGTAGTCTTTTTCACCAAAGTAGGCTCGCTGGGGTTGCACCAAGTCGAACAGTCGACGCAGCACGACAGCGACACCGGAGAAATGGCCAGGGCGACGCGGGCCTTCCATGACCTCCTCGATAGGACCAAAATGATAGACGTCGGTGACGGGTTCGGGATACATCTCTTCGACCGAGGGGACAAAGGCGATGTCGGCTTGGGCCTCGGCCAGCTTGGCACAGTCGGCCTCGACGGTGCGGGGATTTTTGGCCAGGTCTTCGGGATTGTTGAACTGGATGGGGTTGACAAAAACGCTGACAACGACAATGTCGTTCTCGGCACGGGCTCGATGGATGAGCGAGAGATGTCCTTCGTGGAGCGCTCCCATGGTGGGAACGAGACCGATGTGTTTGCCTGTCTGGCGAGGTGTGGCGAGCGCCTCTT
>CAJOQB010000149.1 GCA_905236405.1 uncultured Bacteroidales bacterium | reverse complement strand
TGTCGAGGTAGGCACCGGTGTTCTTCCCAATGACACCGTCAATCTCGCTCTGCGTGGTCAACCCGCCTGCTATCAGCTGGAGGATACTCAGGTAGTTGGTGTAGTCCTTGCCGAACTCGGACATGATGAGCTCGGTGCCCTCGGAGAGATAGGGTGAACCCACCTGCGTCACCCAGCGCAGCATCTTCGCCTTTGTGGTGGCTTTCGCGTCCATCAGCCAGGCAACGTATTTGGCCACACCACCGGTGAGGACATAGAGACAGAGCAGGTCCTCGGAAGTATACCTCGGGTTGTGGTCGCCGAGAATCCGTTTCAGTACGCTGATGCGGAAGGGCTGCATGTTCAGTCGACAATCCTGTCGGCCATAGAGCGGCTCGTCCTCGTTGTCGAAAATCTTGTGCATCATGTTGTAGATGCTGCCGCAAGCCACCATGTTGACCCGCACTTGCTCGTGGTATCGATCCCAAATATCTTGTATATGGCTTGGGATGGCGGGATTGACTTTGATGAAATTCTGAAACTCGTCGAACACAAGTGTAAAGTGGTGCTGCTGGCCGTATCGCATCAATTCCTCGAAAAACTGGGCAAATGTTTCAATTCGCCCGAATATATGCAACCCCAAAGCCTGCTCTGCGGCCTCTTGGAATTTGCTCGTCAACACCCGCTCGTTGTCTTTCGAGACATAGAGGTAGAGCAACGGTTCACGCCCCTCTTCTGCGCTTTTTCCAAGCAAAGTGGTTTTTCCGATACGGCGGCGTCCAATGAGTACCGTCAAGCGTCCGCGTTCTTCCGTCTGAGCCCAATTGATCCGAAGAATTTCTAATTCTTTCTCCCTGTCGTAGAATCTCATATAACAAATATTAATTTAATGACCATTAAGTTAATTGTGATTGCAAAAATACAAACATTTTTTAATCAACGAAAAAAAACTAAAAAATTTTTGTGTTTCTTCCTTTGACCTAACCTTGACTTACCTTTGACTTTCCCTTAAGGTGACACCCACCCAACAACGGCATACGGATGACGGCTCGATTTTTCATGAATAGCAATTGATAATCCCCGTTTGTTTGTGCCTTTTTGGGGTCGTTCGTCAAAAAAATCGGGGCGGACAACACGCTGTTTCAGCAACAAGAGAGTTATATAACCATCTCGATTTTAGAGCGTCGGATATTGTTCGTATCTTTGCCTCATATTTTGAAATAGATACCAGTCAAAAGGTTATGAGCATTATTTTTGAATACGTTGTCAACTTTTTTCATCCGTTTTTGTATCGAATCGAACTTTTTTGTGTATGTTTGCAAATCCTATCATATTCTAAACATCATTGATCATGAGAAAATTAATACTCTTTTTTGCATTTGCGATAATCGGTATTGCTGCCACAGCCAAGCCTGTGGACCTGGTTACCGCCCAACGGGTGGCAGAACACTTCTGGCAGCGACAAGCCAACAGCAACGCCAATATCGAAGCAGTCGGCCATCGTGCCACATTCCAGCACCTCTACCTTTTTGAAGTCATCGGTGCCAAAGGATTTGTCGTAGTGGCAGCCGACGATATCGCCACTCCCATTCTGGGATACTCCACTCTCCACGGGTTGGGCGACACCATTAACCCCGAGGCTGCCTATTGGCTTCGCTGTCTCGACGAGGAGATTGCCTGGGGCATCCGACAAGGGATGACGGCCTTGCCCGACGTGCAGATGGAATGGGATCGTTGGATGGGCACAGACCCCTCCAACCCACCCTATGAGACGACCGTGTCGCCGATGGTGAGCACCACATGGAACCAGACTTCCTACTATAACAACCTGTGTCCCTCCGATGCCTCGTCGTCATACAACGGACACACGCTGACGGGCTGCGTTGCCACCGCTATGGCCCAAATCATGAAGAAATGGAACCACCCCACCACGGGCACAGGAAGCCACTCCTATACTCACAACACCTATGGCACACTGAGCGCCAACTTTGCCAACACCACCTATCAGTGGTCGTCGATGCCTACCAGCTTAAGTTCGAGCAGCAGTGCCACACAGAAAACCGCTGTCGCCACGCTAATGTACCACTGCGGCGTGTCGGTCGAAATGGACTATGGTCCTTCGTCGAGCAGTGCCGTAACCAACTCGTCTGGATATCTCACATCAATCTGTGCCGAAAATGCACTGATGTTCTATTTCGGCTACAGCAACACCATCCATACCGCCATTCGCGAAGGTCATTCCACCTATGAATGGTCGGAACTGCTTCGCGACGAACTCGATGCTGGACGTCCCATCCTCTATTCGGGTCGCGATGTGTCGGGCGGACATTCTTTTGTCTGCGACGGTTATAACAACAGCGGCTATTTCCATTTCAACTGGGGATGGGGCGGCTATTGCGACGGCTACTATCCCATCACCGCCCTGAATCCCTCGGGCAGCGGTGCGGGCGGCAACTACACCAGCAGCTATAACCTCAAACAGAAAGTCGTTCTCGGCATCCAACCGCGAACCACCACACCCTCGTCGGTCACCGTCACGGCTGCAGCCTCCAACGGCACCGTAACGGGCACGGGCTCCTACACCTTTGGCGACACCGCCACCCTGTTGGCCACCGCCAACAGCGGCTACCGTTTCAGCCAATGGAGCGACGGATGCTACTTCAACCCTCGCAGAGTGTTCACCTCCGGGAGCATCACCCTCACCCCTGTCTTTGTGTCGCTCAATGCCGACACCCTGCAGTACGAACGGGGCTACCAAGCCAGCTCGTTTGGCAACAGCTCGGGGAACACCACCTATTTCGCCACCAAGTATCTCCCATCGGACTTCAGTGGTCATTCCACATTGAACGAGATACTCTTCTACGACCTGCGTTCCAGCAACTACACCTTCTATGTATACAAAGGAGGCACCACGTCGCCCTCGACGCTCGTTACATCACAGACGGTTTCCCTTACCGGCTCGGAGCAATGGGTGTCGATACCCTTCACGCAACCCGTGTCACTCGACAGCACACAGACCCTTTGGATTATCGGCTCCAGCAATGCCAACTATGCGGGTCCCGTTTCCTACTACGGTGGCAATGAAAACAGTTGCTACTATTCCAGCACAGGCAGTTCTTGGACACCCATCACCTATTGGGGTTACTACTATTCGTGGATGATGCGTGCCGTGCTGGGCAACACCACCACCTACACCATCACTGCTGTACCCTCCTCGACCACGATGGGCAGCGTCACCGGCGGCGGCTCCTACACTAACGGCAGCACCGCCACCCTCACCGCCACAGCCAACAGCGGTTACCACTTCACCCAATGGCAGGACGGCAACACCAGCAATCCCCGCACCATCACCGTGACGGGTGACGCTACCTACACCGCCTACTTTGCAGCCAACAGCACACCAGCCGCTAACGACACCCTCTCGTACTGCGGCACCAACTCGTTCAACAGTGCCATCGGCACGGGCACAGCAGGCGAAGTATACTGGGGCATCAGTCTCGTCCCCACCCTGCTCAGCGGACACAACTACCTCAAGAGTGTGCTGCTGTATGTTGGCTATGCAGGCACCTATGTCCTCGACATCTACACTGGCGGCACCACCGCCCCTGGTACGCTGTCCCATACCCAGACCGCTGTCTTCTCCAGTTCGCAACTGGGTTGGCAGGAAATACTGTTAGACGCCACCTTCCCCATCACCTCGACACAGAACCTGTGGATTACTTTCCATAGCACCAATGTGGAATACCCTGCTTCCGCATGCTCCTATGCCAACAATACCAATAGCGACTGGATTTCGGTCGACGGTGTCTCTTGGAGCCATCTGCAACAAGTTGCCTCCTCGTTAGTCAACTCATGGCTGATAAAGGCCATTACATCACAGACCGTTCCCCAACTGCCTGCACCGACAGTGGTTGTCAGCGGCCCCACCAACACATCGACCGGCACAGCCACCACCTTCACCGCCACTGCCACATCAGGTGCCTCAATCACTTGGACACTCAGCGGTGCCACTCCCTCCACCGCTACTGGCAACACCGCTACGGCTACATGGAGCACACCTGGCACCTACAACGTCATTGCCACTGCTACCAACAGCTACGGCAGCAGCCACGACACCTTGAGTGTCTCGGTAATCGGTTGCAACAACATCACCACATTCCCCTACACCCTCACCTTCGAGGAGAACGACCTCTCGCAGGTCAACTGCTGGACAATCCTCGATGCCGACAACGACGGCTACTCTTGGACAACCGACGTGGTGGATGGCAAGATTGCCTCGGCCTCCTATATCAACAACATCGGAGCCCTCTCCCCCGACAACTGGTTCATCAGCCCAATGATTGAATTTTCCAATGGATACAACTATGCTCTCTCCTGGTCGGTTTCAGCAATAGAC
This sequence comes from uncultured Bacteroidales bacterium, assembly GCA_905236405.1. Classification (GTDB taxonomy): domain Bacteria; phylum Bacteroidota; class Bacteroidia; order Bacteroidales; family P3; genus Colimorpha. The sequence goes on along the minus strand of CAJOQB010000149.1, from coordinate 2,653 downwards.
ACCAATTACTACGACGAGCACTATGGAGTCTTCGTCTCCACCACCGGCACCGCTCCCTCCAACTTCACCATGCTGCAACAGTACACCATGAATACCGCCAACGAGGTCACCCACACCATCGACCTCAGTGCCTATGCCGGACAGAATGTCTATATCGCTTTCCGCCACTGGAATGTAACCGATGTGTACTGGATGCTGCTCGACAACATCTCCATCACCGCATCGGCCGTCCAACAGTACACCATCACCGTACAGAGTGCCGATGCCGCCATGGGCAGCGTCACAGGTGGCGGCACCTACAACGCTGGCAGCACGGTGACCATCAACGCCACTGCCAACAACGGCTATCGCTTCACCCACTGGAACGACGGCAACACCAGTGCCACTCGCACCATCACCGTGACAGGCAACACCACCTTTACCGCCTACTTCGAGCAAATACAACGTTACACCATCACGGTGCTTGCCAACAACGACTCTTGGGGCAACGTCACTGGCGGTGGCACCTACGATGCCGGCTCCTCGGTCACCATCCGTGCCCTGCCCTACAGCGGACACGACTTCCTGCAATGGAACGACGGCAACACCGAAGCCACACGCACCATCACCGTGACAGGCAACGCCACCTATATCGCCACCTTCTCCAACACCAACGGCATCGACGATATCGAGAGCGACATGTGGATTGTCTATCCCAATCCTGCCACCAACGCAGTAACAATCTCTGGCGTTGAACAAGCCACTGTGACTGTTGTCGATATGATAGGCCGCACTGTTGCCACATATTCCGTTACCGAAGAGAACAGCACCATCGACATCAGCCAACTGAACCGAGGTGCCTACTTCCTCCACATCACCTCCGACGGCACCACTGCCGTTCGCAAACTTATCATCAAGTAAACGCTCGACACAACGTCGATAACTCAAAAAGCTGGGTCTGACATCTGCCAGATCCAGCTTTGTTTCTTTTCGGTGTAATGGACAAAAAAAGAGACTCAACTGAGCCTCTTCTGTGGAGTATATGAGAGTCGAACTCATGACCTTTTGACTGCCAGTCAAACGCTCTAGCCACCTGAGCTAATACCCCATTGGTTTTTCAAAATCGGGTGCAAAGATATGTCTTTTTTTTATACCCACCAAATTTATTTTTCTTTTCAATGAATGACAATTATTTAAAGAAACAATCTTTCAGAAGAACCAACCACTTGTGGTTTTGGAAAAGAGAAAAAACAAGTGTATCTTTTCCTACAAGTTAGTGAAGTTAGTCCCAGTTCAACTGTTCCAACGATTTACCACCGCCCAGTTCAGGGTCGTGATGGTCTGACGTCCACGTCTCACTGTCATCAAAGGAGTCGTTTTGGGTCTGCTCGGAGGCTTGTTTGGAGGAGAGCTCCTGCAGATGACGGAGCCGACGCGAGGCAATCTTCCACAGACGGATGTCGAAAAGGATGAACATAACAAAGAGTCCAATAGTGATAACGGCAGCCCCTTGGCCTATATTCTCAGGAATCATCAGGAGGGCATCGAAAGTGCCGTGAAGCAAGGCCGGGTAAAAGACTGCCTTAAGCAAGTTGACGAAACGCTTTTCGGGTTGGAACTTGGCCAATGCAAAGTAGTAACCCATCGTGACGCCAAAGAGGAAATGACCAGGCACCGAGAGCACAGCACGCACCGAGCCCGTGACGAGTGCAGAGGCATAGGTCTCTTGCCCGAAGACATAACTGATGTTCTCGAAACAGGCAAAGCCCAGCGAAACGAAGGCTGCATATACGATGCCGTCGAAATACTCGTCGAAATAGCGATTTCTCCATATCGCCCACGAGAGCATAAGGAATTTGCACAACTCCTCGCTGAACCCAGCCACCACATAACCAGTATACGCCCCTTCCAGCACCGGCATTCCCGTGGGAGTGTATTCACTTAGCACCGACTCCATGAAGATGGCGGGGAGGATGGAGAGGGCACCGAAGAAAAAGGCTTTCAGAATCATCCCGAAAGGTTCCTTTTGAAACTTGTCCTGCGTATTGATATAGAAGCCCAAAATCAGGACAGGAAGAATGGCAATGGCGAGCAAGATTGAATCCATGACAACAATTTCTCTTTGTTTTATTTTTGCAAAAGTACAATAATTTTTATTATTTTTGCATTTTATTATCTACATGGCTAACTATTAACTCGATGGACGATAAAAGAATGAAAGTAGGCATCTTCATCCCCGCTTGTGTCGACCAATTTTGCCCCCAGACAGGAATCAAAATGGTGGGGCTGCTCCGACGACTGGGGTATACTTGTTTCTGTCCCGACCAAATGACCGACTCGGGGCAGACGCTCTACATGGCAGGTGACCGCGAAGGAGCAAAGGAGTTGGGACAAAGGATAATCAATGCCTATCGCGACTGCGAATGGGTGGTGTCGTGCGGCAGCGGCGACGTTGCCTATGCCAAACGCTATTTTAGCGAACTGTTCTTCAACACAGCATCGCACAACGAGTGCCGACGGCTTGCCGACAAGATGTACGACATCAGCGATTTCTTGGTCAACGTGGCACACTATTCCCCCACCGATGTGACCTTCCCCCACCGAGTAGCCATCATGGATCATTGTCGTTCGCTACGCGACTATGGGCTGCACGACGCACCACGGGAACTGCTGA
>CAJOQB010000148.1 GCA_905236405.1 uncultured Bacteroidales bacterium | reverse complement strand
GCCCCGCCGGCGTGCCTCGCTTTCCAGCCACTGGCCCAGCTGCACCTGCAGACGGTGCCCCCGATGGAGGGGCGCGACGATGCAGAGCTTGTAGTTGAGGCTCCGCAGGTGGCCCAGCCCCACACAGTGCGAGAGGTCCTCGGCCTTGTCGCCCTCGGGGTCGAAGAGGATGGCGAACGCCGCCAGCCGTCCGTCGGCGAAGGCGCCCGCCGTCAGATGGGACGGTTGCAGGCAGGGCTCCAGCCGCTGCCGACCGTTGTGGCGGAGGAGCTCGGGGCGCGAAAGGCTTTGCAGCGTCTCGTCCTCCAGCCGGCATAGGGCGTCGAGGTCTTGCGACGTGCAGGGTCGGATGAGATAGCGATGGTTTTCGTTGCTGTTCATGTCGTGGTAACGGCATTCTGCTGTGAATTATTGTAGAAAAAAAAGACGGGATGCCCTTTCGCACCCCGTCTTTCGGTTCAACTGGTTTTGACAGCGGTTAGCCGTCCATGCCGTTGTCGCCGCCATTGCCGCCAGGGTTGTCGGCAGCGAAGGTGGCCGTCAGCGTGGCGTCGGCCTCGGCGGTGACGGTGATGGAGGCCGTGGTGCGGCCGTTGCTCCACTGGACGAAGTGGTAGCCGCTGTTGGCCGTGGCCGTCAGCGTGACGCTGGCGCCCTGCACATAGGTGCCGCCGCCGGTGACGGTGCCCATCGTGGCGTCGTTGGGCACGGCGTTGATGGTGACGTTGGCGGTCGGCTCAGGCTCCTGGTTGTCGCCCGAGGGAGTGGCGTTGGAAGTTTTTGTAGTCTTGGGCTTGGTACGTTCCCATTCGATTTCAGCAGCAGCCAACACAGGGATGCTCACTGTCTTGAGGCCGGCGATGGGCTTTACCTTTTCCGCCAAAAAACGGACCATCATTTTGTTGAACTGCTCGGTGGTCACTTCCTCTTCGGTGTTCACTCCGCTGCCCGATGCCGAAGCTATCAGACGGAAGGTGCCGATGTTGTCCAGTTTCACGGGACGACCGTCGGCCAGATACTTCACCATGGCGTCGCTCAATGTCCGCAGCACAGCGGCCACGTCGCCGGGTGCCACAGTCGATGCCTGGGCGATGTCATTACACAACTGTTCGGTGGTCACAGCACGACTGTGCGACACACTCTTGGGGTACCATTTGCCCCTGCTTTTCATGTAGAATGGATACCATTTCATACTCATGGCTTTTCCTCCTGTTTTTTAAAGGTTAATGATTATTGTTTTGTTATTTCGAAATACATTGGACGTATTTCATTTTACATTGGATGTATTTTAATTTACATTGGACGTATTTCAACTTACATTGGACATATTTTCCGACAGGCACACAGCACAATCACCGCCACCCGTCGAGGGTGCGGCAGAAGAAGGAAAAGAAACGGAGAAGGTTGGCCTAATGCATTGGTTTAGACCGCAATATGTTCGGGTGGGGGGTGATTACCAGCAAGTTATGAGCGTCGCTATTCATATCGGGAAAAGCATCTGATTTCGTTTTGCAAAAGTACACAGAATATTCGAAACGGCAAAAAAAAAGAGGATGCCCTTGGGGACATCCTCCTGTTTGGTGGATTCGAAAAATCGGTATCAATAGGCGAAGAGGTCGTCGATGCGCACCTTCTTCACCTTGCCGTATTTGCCGAGGGCGTCGAAGTCGGTGTCGGACTCCTTGCCCAGGATGATGTAGCACTTCTTCTGTCCCTTGACATACTTGTTGTTGAAGTTGACCACGTCCTGCATCGTCATCGTGGGAAGGGCGTTGAAGAGCGTCTTGTTGGGGTCGTCCTTCCAGCCCATACGCTCGAAGGTGAGGTAGCGGTTGATGATGCCGAACTTGGTGGTGCGGGCGGTGCGGAGCGAGGAGATGCAGCTCTCCTTGGCCAGGTCGAAGTTGGCCTGGGCCTCGGGCATGTTGAGGAAGAGGTCCTCGTAGGCGGTCAGCGCGTCGAGCAGCTTGTCGTTCTGGGTGATGACCTGAGCCTGGTCGAAGAAGTAGCCGTCCTTCTCGCCCGTGTTGCTGTAGTAGGCCGAGGCGCTGTAGGCCAGGCTGCGTTTCTCGCGCATCTCCTGGAAGACGATGGCGTTCATGCTGCCACCGAAGTACTCGTTGTAGAGGGTCACCTGGGGCATGAGCTTCACATCGTACTTGCCGCCGCGGAAATACTCGTTGACGTAGCTGTTCTTGGCGTCATAGTCGCAGAAGAGCACCTGGTTGGCCGAGACGGCGACGGGCTGCTTGTTCTTGTTGGCGGGGACCTTCTTGAGGCTCTTGGGGGTCTTGTGGACCTTGGCGACGGTGGCCTTCACCTGGTCGATGGTGGCGTCACCGTAGTAGAGCACGCGGTGCTGGTAGGCGAAGAGGCCGTGGATGGCGTCGACCAGCTGGCGTGAGGTGTAGGCACGCAGCTGCTCGTCGGTCAGGACATCCTTGTAGGACGAGTTGTCGCCATACATGGCATACTGGTTGAGGGCGCGGAAGGCGGTCTGCTGGTTGCTCTTGCTGTCTTTGCGGCTCTTGATGATGCGTTCGGTCAGCGAGCGCAGGGCCTCGTCGTCGGGCTGCACATCGCTGAAGATTTCCTCCACCAAAGCCAAAGCCTTCTCCATGTTCTTGGACAGGCCGCTGACATGGACATTGATGGTCTTGCCGCTGACGCTCATGCTGTAGCTGCAGGCCAGACGGTAGAACTCCTCGTTGAGCTGGTCGGCGGTGTGCTTGCTGGTGCCGAGGTATTCGAGCAGGTCGGCGGCCAGGTCGATGGTCTTGTCGGCATAGGAGCCGAAATCGAAGTAGTAGTTGAGCGTGAAGGTGCTGTTCTCCTCATTCTTCACATAGAGCAGCTCGCTGCCGTTGGCGAGCTTGGTCTTCTGGAGGTCTTTCTTGAAGTCGACAAAGACGGGCTCGATGGGGGTCACCTGGCGGGACTTGATTTCGGAGAGGAAAGCACTGGTCTTGTCACGGTTCACCTCGATGGGGGTGATGGCGGGTTTGGTGACTTTCACCACCGGCTCGGGCGTGCCCTGGCGCTTGTAGACCACCGCATAGGCGCCGTCGCGGAACACTTGGTTGGCAAAGGCCACCAGCTCCTGCTTGGTGATTTTGCGAAGCTCGTTGACTTCGTTGCACACATCGCCCCAGTCCTCGTGCTGGACAAAGACGTAGGCCATCTGGCTGGCGCGGCTGTTGTTGCTCTCGGCCCGCTTCTGGATGGCGTACTCCATGTTGTTGACGGCGGCCTCGAGCAGCCATTCCTCGAACTTGCCCTGCTTGACAAGCTCGATCTGCTGGAGCAAGAGGTCCTTCACCTCGTCGAGACTCTGTCCCTGCAAGGGCCTTCCGCTCAGCATGAAGGCGGTGTAGTCGTTGAGGGTGTAGGGGCCGGAATAGGCACTCATGCATTTCTGCGCCTGGTTGATGTTGAGGTCAATCAGACCGCACTTGCCGTTGCTCAGCACCTCTCCCAGCAGGCCGGCCAAGAGGACCTCGTGGCTGCCGTAGCCGGCATCGATGCGATAGGCCATCGTGAGGTTCTCCGGGTCGAGCCCCGTCACTGTGCGGACAATGGGCGAGGTGATGGGAGCCTCGGGCACCTTGTGGAACTCGGGCACCTGGCCAGGTTTCCAGCATCCCATGTATTTGTCGATGATGCGGATGGCCTCGTCGGGGTCGAAGTCGCCGGACATGGCCACACACATGTTGTTGGGCACATAGTATTGCGAGAAATAGTTGCGGATGTTGCGCATCGAAGGGTTCTTCAAGTGCTCGATGGTGCCCAGCGTGGTCTGCTGGCCATAGGGGTGATGAGGGAAGAGAGCGGCCATCAAAGTCTCGTTGCTTTTACGCCCATCCTTGGCCAGACTGATGTTTTTCTCCTCATAGACAGCCTCGAGCTCGGTATGGAACAGGCGCAACACCATGTTCTGGAAGCGGTCGCCCTGCACCATGGCCCACGACTCAAGTTGGTTGGAGGGAATGTTCTCCACATACATCGTGTAGTCGTTGCTCGTGAAAGCGTTGGTGCCTGTCGACCCGATGGCCGTCATGGCCTTGTCGTACTCGTTGGCCACCGAGATTTTGGAAGCCTCGTAGCTCAGGCTGTCAATCTTGTGGTAGATGACAGCACGCGTGGCGCTGTCGTCAAACATACGGTACACCTCGAAGAGATCCTCAATCTGCTGGATGATGGGGCCTTCCTTCTCCCAGTCAGTGGTCCCCAACTTCTGGGTGCCTTTGAAGAGCATGTGCTCCAAATAGTGAGCCAAGCCAGTGGTGGTCGGGGGGTCGTTCTTGGAGCCAGCACGCACAGCGATGTAGGTCTGGATACGCGGAGCGTCTTTGTAGACACTCATGTAAACCTTCAGACCATTGTCAAGCGTGTACTCACGGACACCCATCGGGTCGTTGTTGAACGTTCTGTACGGGTACTGCTTCTGTGCAAAAAGCGAGCCCACGACAAACACCATCGCTACAAACAGCGCGGCAATCTTTACATTTTTTTTCTTCATTTTATATATTGTTTTTTTGATTGAACTTTTCTCTTCACCAGTAACACCGAATGAATGCTGACTGTCGTATAACTAACGAAATACATTCCTCCGTATGCCACAAAAACTTTTTGCAAAAATACATTTATATTTACACATTCTATAAATAATCGTACTTTTACAACTGGAAAACAACAACCTATATCAATTTATTTGTTTGTAAATAAAATATATACATATAATACATCGAAATGAAAAAAGCAGCAATTCTTCTAAAAGAGAAACTATCGGGCCTACTGGAGGTACTGCAGGGTTTGGAACAAGCCGACGCAGAACCGTCGAGATTGGATTGCGACGTGATGCTCGCTTCGCTCCGTGAAGCCTACCAATTGGTACTCGACATCAACAAGCCCGAGCCGGTGGTGTCTGAGCCCATAGAGCAAAAGATTGACCGCATGGTGGAGAGCCGTCTCCAACTTCAATCCGAAAGCCAGCAACAGCTTTTGC
>CAJOQB010000147.1 GCA_905236405.1 uncultured Bacteroidales bacterium | reverse complement strand
GGCAATGGATGGCACTCGATTCGTTGAGACACAAGATGGTGTCGCCCGTTGTCCGCAGCAGCGAAGCGAAATTGCAACCAACGGTGACCGTATAGGAGAGGTCGTAGAAGGTGCCGTTGGCCGAGTGGCAAGTGAGCCGCATGGTGTATTGTGTGGTGACCGAGGGACGCACCACGATGCTGCCATAGTAAGAGCCCATGGGGTCGCACAAATAGATGGAGTCGTTGGGGTCGGTGGAGGTAATCTCCATCGCAGGGTTGACCGTAGGACCCAGATACCACCGCACCGTATCGTCGCTCTCACCATAGGGGGCGAAACGCCACGCTTCGGGAGTGAGGATATTCTGGTTGACAAGGGGATTGCGCGACGAGGGAGCGTAGGCATAGAAGCCGGTGCTGTCGACGATGCCCACCACACAATGGTTGTGGTCGGTACCACATTGTGCCCAATGGCGTTTGATGTGCACGTCGATGATGTTGGTTGCCTCGTAACAAGCTATCTGGCTGGTGCTGTAGTGCTGCGAGCAACTCATGAACCGGTTGTTGCCAAACTTGGGGATGACATTGTAACTCACCAACAGCATACGGCATTCGGGGCCGTTGTGCTGGGGAGGCAGGGTGAAGATGGATTTGTGGATGCCCGAATTGGCGAAGCCGGTGCTGTCGCAATATCTGGGGTCGATGTCCTCCCACAACCCGAGGATGTTGTTCTTCACATGACGAGCCATCAATGTCGAGGAACTGGGGATGGGTGTGTAGTTGTAGACATCGAAGGGCATAAACTCACCTTTCACCGAGGTATCGAAAGAAATATTGCCGTTGGGACCCACCACCGCTTGATAGTAGGTGTTGCCGAAAAAGACAAAGGGGAACGGCAACTCCATCGGCACCGAGTCATAGTGGTCGTCCTCGTAGACGTTCAACTTGGCTCCGCCTCCCGCATGACTGCAGAAAGTGGGGTCGGGAGGAGCATAGGGGATGGAGTAGACGTGGTAACCCTGATAGGTCAACGGCGGCACAAAGGTAGTGGCGGGAATCTTGACGGTTCGGGAATGGCAGTCGACAACGGTGTCCCATCCCCTCTCCACCATCAAAGGCCGAGTGCTCGATTGGGCATAATAAATATCGGGACACTGTGCAAACGCCCCCTTTGGCAAAAAGATTGCCAGAAACAACAAACAGGGGATGATTACGCAGCGTCTCATTATCAGAATGTTTTATTTACAGAATTGCCACTATCTAATCAACAACACACTGCCTTTCTGGCTGATGGGGTTGTTGGGGTTGATAACGGTGGTGTAGCGGGCTCTCCACACATAGTTGCCTTGTGGCAACTCGCGACCGTTGAAGTCGGTACCGTCCCAGAACCCTTCGGGATCGGTAATCTTGTTCACCATGATGCCTCGACGGTCGAAGATTTCCATCTCCATCGTTTCGATACCGATGCCGATGGCATTGAAGTGGTTGTTTTCCTCACGATTGGGGGTGAAGGCGTTGGGGAACCACACGGCCTCTTTCAACAACGGGATGGTCAGATAGGCGGTATCGCGACAGCCATAAGGACTGAACGCTTCGAGCATGAAGGAGATGGAATCCTGGTCGGTGGGGAAGTTGTAGTAGATGGTGACTGCGGTGTCGGTCCCTCCGTCGGGCAGATACCAACGACGTGCATCGCTGCCTGTGCTGACATCCTTCAGCATGATGGTGAGATTGTCGAGCGTCGCATGCAGCGGGTTGGCGTTGATGATGGCCTCCAACGAATTGTCGTAAGTGAAACTGAGGGTAATCACGCTGTCGCACCCCCACTGATTAGGAATGGTAACGGTGGCCGTGCTGTTCGACTCGTAATAGGTGTTGCCGTCAATCCAAGTCAGCGGATGGCAATCCTTCTGGTAGTCGATGCCGCTGTTGCGTGAGTGAGTCTCAAGACGCAGATGTTTGGTATAGGGGCATCCCTCCACCGTATTGGTGTCGTGATGGTAGGTACCTACCATCGTGTACTCCTGTCCACAGAAGTAATATGCCTCGCCGTCGCAGATGCTGCCGAAGGTGGTGTCGTCGATACGATTGACGTGACGGATAACCACACGGGCGCTATCCTGACAGCCGTTGTTGAACGTGGTGTTGAGCGAGAAGCGGCTCACCGCATCGCGATCGCCGGCACGAGGGCCAAAGAACAGATATGGCTGATTGGGGGGAATCACCACACGGGTGGAGTCGTAGTTGAAGTTGAAACGAAGATAGGGGTTGTCGCACGTCCAACGGTTATGTGTGGGATAGGTGAGGTCGCTGCTGCTGATATCGATGCTGATGGTGTCGGCAATATTCTTGCACACCACCGTATCGACCGTCACCGCCACATTGTGGTTAAAATCGACGCCCACACGGAAAGGATAGTTGACCACATAGGGGACACCCGTGGCACTGGTGTAGCGCAACTGGGCGGTATAGGTGGTGGGGACGGTCGGCGAAACCCACAATCCCATATACTGCGACACACCGAAATCGTCAACCTCTACGCCACCTTTGTATATTGTATCGTTGGGGCCGTGGTTGGAGATAGTAGCCATAATCTCCATATCGTCGTCGGGAGTATCTCCAAGGAACCAACGAATGTTGCGGATGGTACGTCCCACAGGGGTGAAACGCCAAGCCTCGGGGGTAGTGATGTCGGTATTGTTGAGGGGGTTGCGACCGGGTGCACAATAGGCGGTATCGCCGGTGGGATTGATGATGCCCACCACACATTGGTTTTGGTCGGTACCACAAGCAGCACTATGTCGCTTGATATGCACCTCGATGATGTTGGTTCCCTCGTAGCAGACAATCTGGCTGGTGCTGTAATGTGTGGGGGCTTCGGCAGCAGAACTGTGTCCATATTTCGGCACACCGTTGTAACTCACGCAGAGCATACGACATTCGGGGCCATTGTGAGCGGCAGGAATGGTATAGATGGCCTTGTGGATGCCGGCATTGGCCACACCCGTATTGCTAAAGTAGCGAGGGTCGATGTCTTCCCAAAGGCCAAAAATGTTGTTCTTCACCGTGGCGGTCGACTGAGTGGCGCTGCTTGGAATGGGAGCATAACTATACACCTGATAGGGCATAGACTGCCCCGTCATGCTGGTGTTGAAACTGACGTTGCCGTTGGGGCCCACCACAGCCGAGTTGTAACTACGGCCAAAGAAACTGAAGGTGAACGGGAGTGACATCACGTTGGCATCGTAATAGTCGTCTTGGTTGACGGGTAACAATCCGCCGCCGCCTGCATGACTGCAGAAAGTGGTGTCGGGCGGAGCGTAAGGAATCGACTCCACCACATAGTGGTCGAACTCCGAACAGGTGACATAGGGGGTACACAGCAACATAATCATGGGGTTTTCACAGGTGACCAGCGTGTCCCACCCTCTTCGTGTCAAAGAATAACGTAACGATGCGTCTTCATAATATATATCGGGGCATTGGGCTTCTGCAGCCAATCCTGCACCCAACACCAAAGCGAGCAATGCAAAACGAATTACTCTTTTTCTCTTCATCATAATACTATTTGAACAAATTTATAATAACGGTAGACGCATCTTATCTGCTTTTTGTTGCAAAACACGTGCGAAACTTTAATTATCAATTAAAAAAGAATGGCGACACAAAGACACTTCGCCCTGAGTCGCCACTCTTTACTGTTGTTGTTATTGGTCGATACGCATCTTGTAGAAGCTGCGATAGACAAACACCAATGCTATCAGCAGGAAGACAATGCCCATATAGGGAGCAATGCCGCGGAAGCCGTCGCTGATGGCTATCTCCATTGCCAACACACCAAAGAGGGTGGTGAACTTGATGATGGGGTTGAGAGCCACCGACGAGGTGTCCTTGAACGGGTCGCCAACGGTGTCGCCCACCACGCTGGCATCGTGCAGCGGGGTGCCTTTGGCTTGCATGTCAACCTCGACCACCTTCTTGGCGTTGTCCCATGCACCACCGGCATTAGCCATATAGGAAGCTTGGAACAAACCGAAGACGGCGATGGAAATCAGATAGCCGATAAAGAGGCAGATGGGAGCATAATCCATATTCTCGCCTGCGCCACGCGGTGCCGAGAAGAAGGCGAAAGCCAAAGCGAAGCAGAAGATGGCGATGAAGATGTTGATCATGCCGCGTTGAGCATAGTTGGTACAGATTTTCACCACCTCTTGCGACTTGACGGTATCAGCTTTCTTGGGAGCGTTGGCATCGAGTTTGATGTTGTCCTTGATGAAGGCAACGGCACGGTTGGCACCCGTGGTGACAGCTTGCATCGAAGCACCCGTGAACCAGAATACCACACAGCCACCCAAAATGAAGCCAAGGATGGAATAAGGATTGAGCAAGTTGAGCACCGAGTCGATGGAGACGGGAACAATCTGTGCATTGAGGAACTTCTCGACCATCAGGATGAGCGAGAAAATCATGGTGGTGGCACCCACCACAGCCGTACCGATGAGCACCGGTTTGGCGGTAGCCTTGAAGGTGTTGCCGGCGCCGTCGTTGGCCTCGAGATAATACTTGGCCTTCTCGAAATCGGGAGTGAAGCCGAACTCGTTTTTCACCTCGCTGGTCGTCTTCTCGATGTCGTCCTCAATCAGCGAGAGCTCGTATACCGACTGGGCGTTGTCCGTCACAGGGCCATAGCTGTCGACAGCGATGGTCACAGGACCCATACCCAGCATACCGAAGGCCACCAAACCGAAAGCAAAGATGCTGTAGTAGCTACCAAAGACGGTACCCATCTCGAAACCGGTACCGGTCATATAGGCAATGAACATCAACACCACGAAGGTGATGCCTGTCCAGAAAGCACCGAAGTTGCCTGCCACAATACCACTCAGGATATTGAGCGAAGCACCACCCTGCTGCGAAGCTTTCACCACCTCTTGCACATGTTTCGAGGTAGGCGAGGTGAAGAGTTTGGTCAACTCGGGAATCAAGGCAGCGCCCAACGTACCGCAGCTGATGATGATGCTCAATGCGAGCCAAAGATTGGGCATGTTGGGGATGTCCTTCAACAGGAAGAAGCTGGCAAGGAAGGTGCCGCAGATAGAAAGGATAGAGGTAATCCACACGAGGTTGGTCAACGGTTTCTCGAAGTTGATGTCATCGGCATTTTTGTATTTTGCCTTGGAGATAAGGTTGTTGATATAGTAAGACAAAACAGAGGCGATGATACCGAGAATACGCATCACGAAAATCCACACCAACAGTTTCACCTGCATGTCCATATCGGAGACGGCCAGCAGGATGAACGAAACCAAAGCGACACCCGTGACGCCGTAGGTCTCGAAACCGTCGGCGGTGGGTCCGATGCTGTCACCGGCGTTGTCGCCCGTGCAGTCGGCAATGACACCAGGATTGCGGGGGTCGTCCTCGCCAATCTTGAAGACCACCTTCATCAGGTCGCTTCCGATGTCGGCAATCTTGGTGAAGATACCGCCGGCAATACGAAGGGCGCTGGCGCCCAAACTCTCGCCGATAGCGAAGCCGATGAAGCAGGAACCTGCCAGATGTTCAGGCATGAAGAAGAGGATGACGAGCATCAGAATCAACTCGACGCAGATGAGGATAATACCGATGCTCATACCGGCGCTCAAGGGGATGTTGAGCAGGTCGAGCGGTTTGCGACGCAACGAAGCGAAAGCCATACGGGCATTGGCAAAGGTGTTCATACGCACACCAAACCAAGCCACACCGTACGAACCCAAGATACCGATGATGGTCCATCCCAAGATGAGCAACACATTACCCAAAGCCATATGCTCCAGCACTCCGAAATAGAGGGCCATTGCAGCACCAATGAAGAGGAAGAGGATGATGAGGAACTTGCCCTGCTGACGCAGATAGGTGGAGCAGGTCTTGAAAATCACCTCGCCAATCTCCAGCATCGACTTGTGTGCATGCAATTTGCGGACTTTGGTGAATTTAACGAAGCCAAAAAGCAAACCCAAAGCAATGACAAGAAAACCCCAATAGAGGATTCTTGCAGAGGGATTGGAAGAGAATCCCTCGGGCATCATCAAATCGGCTTCACTTGCGAATGTCAGCATGGGCAACGCCATACCCGACAACAATGTAAAAAGTTTTTTCTTCATATGAATGAATGTTTATTTGTTTTCAATTCATGTCAGAAGCCCCTAAAGTGATTACTGTTAGGGGCTTCTTCTTGTTGTTATTATTCTTATTGTATCAAGATTAACACTTCGTTCTGTTGGCATTTGATCACCCCCGCGTTGACATCAAACAGCTGTTCTCCTTCCGCTGTCTTCAGTCGTATCGTTCCCTTGGCCAAAGCCGAGATAATGGGGGCGTGATTGTCCAAAAGTTCGAACAAGCCGTCCGTGCCTGGCAACTGCACCAGCGATGCTTCTCCCTCGAAGAGAACGCTGTCTGGTTTTGTTATCTTCACTTTCATGGCTCGTCGCTATTTTGTTTCTGCCAAAATCTTCTCACCCTTGGCGATGGCCTCTTCGATGGTACCCACCATCAGGAAAGCGGCCTCGGGCAGATAATCCACCTCGCCGTCCAGAATCATGTTGAATCCCTTGATGGTGTCGTCGATGTTGACGAACTTGCCCTCCAAGCCGGTGAACTGCTCGGCCACGAAGAACGGCTGCGACAGGAAACGTTGCACACGACGGGCGCGGCTCACCACCAAGCGGTCGGCCTCCGAGAGTTCCTCCATACCCAGAATGGCGATGATGTCCTGGAGCTCGGTATAACGCTGCAGCGTCTCTTTCACACGTTGGGCGGTCTTGTAGTGCTCCTCGCCCACCACATCGGGCGAGAGGATACGCGATGTCGACTCCAACGGGTCGACGGCGGGATAGATACCCAACTCCGAAATCTTACGGCTCAACACCGTCTGAGCATCCAAGTGGGCGAACGTCGTTGCGGGAGCGGGGTCGGTCAAGTCGTCGGCAGGCACATACACAGCTTGCACCGAGGTGATGGAACCTCGCTTGGTCGAGGTGATACGCTCCTGCATCAAGCCCATCTCCGATGCCAGCGTCGGTTGGTAACCCACAGCCGAAGGCATACGACCCAACAGAGCCGACACCTCGGAACCTGCCTGGGTGAAACGGAAGATGTTGTCAATGAAGAGGAGGATGTCGCGACCGCCGGTCTTCTCGTCGCCGTCACGGAAATACTCAGCCAACGTCAAACCAGCCAACGCCACACGGGCACGGGCGCCGGGCGTCTCGTTCATCTGACCGAAGACCATCGTGCACTTCGAGTCTTTCAAAGCCTCGGGGTCGATTTTGCTGAGGTCCCAGCCGCCTTCTTCCATACTTTTGGCGAATTCGTCGCCGTATTTTATAACGTTAGCCTCGATCATTTCGCGGAGCAGGTCGTTACCTTCACGGGTACGTTCGCCCACGCCGGTGAACACCGACAT
>CAJOQB010000146.1 GCA_905236405.1 uncultured Bacteroidales bacterium | reverse complement strand
CCAGGTCGACAAAGGTGAACTGGATATCGGGACGGTTGGCACTACGCGAGCCGTTGCCGCTGTAGTTGGCGATGTCGGTAGTGGCATTGTCACTCTTGTAGATTGTTGTCTGGGAAGGACCAGTGGTATAACGGGTGCGAGCACCTGTGGTAAGGTTGGTCGTTGCCGTGTGAACCACTTCGACCACAATATTGGAAACACCATCCCAGAGGAAAGGAGAGGCGAATTGGTGCGTTATCCAACCCTTGTCGGCGTTGCTATAGGTGACATTGGTGGCAGAGAAGACATTCGTCGTTGCTTTCCATGCATTGTTGGCATTGAAGTTGAGGTCGGATGTTTGCCCCATACCAATGCTGAGCACATCGAAGGTGAACGACGGATTGGGATTGGCGGCAGGCGATATCACCGAGTCGAGATAGAAAGAGATAGCGCTGATGGGGCCAGCCGAATGACCAGCATTGATTAAGTCTTCAGCCCGATAGAGATACTGCTCCTTGGTGTATTTCGAATTGGGGCAATAGGGCGAAGGATGGGCGGTGTTGCCTGTTGCGCCCGTTGCCGTTGCCAGCGTACCCACATGAATCGTATGAGGATCCTGTCCAAAGGCCGACACATAGAAGGTGTCGTTGACATAGAGGTAGTCAGAAATATAGGTATTGACGTTGCCCAAGAAGTTGCCGTTGCGATCGTACCAACCTAACGAGTCAACCGAAGGCAGGACGGTGGTGAGGGTATCACGCTCGCCGTACTGGACGGTGTCGTAGGTGACCACGACGGGAGCTGCCGGAGTATACGACGAATAGCTGTGAGCCGAGGTGGTGTCGTTGAACAACGAGATATCGCCCGTTTGGGCATCCACCCACACCACAACATCGTACTCCTGCATGCCCGAAGCGACATACATATTGATAGGCAACGAGAAGTTGTGAACAATAGTGGCGTTGGAGGCTATCGGGGAGATGGTATCAGTGCAAGTCAACACACCGTTGACCGAATAATGGGCAGCGAAAGAGCCCGAAGTGTAAGCACCATAGTTATGCATCACCACCGTCACCTGCTCGTTGGAGAGGCCGCAACCCTCGGGGAGGGTCAGCTGGTCGAGAGCGATGTCGACAGCAGGACGGGAATCGATATGAATATGGACGTGGGCGGTATCGGCAGGACAACCGTTGTCCGTGTAACGCACCAGATGAGCGCTGGGTTCACCGAGGGTCATGATGTTAACCGAGTCGGCTGTCAACCAAAGCTGTCTTGTGCTGCCAGGAGTGCCGTTGGGGTTGGAGGGCCAACCAATACGATAGTATCCTGCTGTTTGATTGTTCATTGTAATGCCTTCACCCGACCAAACAGTAGAAGGAACATTCAGGTTCGTCCATTGTGTCTGTGTCGTGATAGAGTTGACAGCCACAGCATCGGTAATGCCGTTACCGTCGCGATAGATGATACCCAAGTTGGCGGTGGCGTTGGGCGACACCGTAGCCGTAGCACCAAGGGTGTAGTTCGAGTCGACCGTGATGGAGGCACGATACTGCACCACCATACATTGTCCAGGTTGCACCGTCACATCGGGGAAGACATAGACACGGTTCAAGTTATTGGTGTTGCTGACCAGTTGGAGCGTGTCGCCCAACAGACGGGCAGGAGCGTCACCCACGTTGGTCAGCTCGACAGCGAACTGGGTGGCCGAGTTCATCCACAACTGCTGAGGATAGGTGACACCGAGACCGTTGTTCTTTGTCTGCACCTCGGTAATCTTCATCAACGGCATATTACGACGCTGACGCACATAGTACATTGTGTCGGTATAGAGAATCGGGGTAATGACAGGATTGCCCACAAAGAAGTAACTCGAATCGGGATGTGTGTACCAGTACAGCGTCGACGGGTCTTTGCGTCCCGAGTTGAAGAAGTTCACCGGCCATGTCTGCACCCCTTGGGTAAGGGTCAGCGTATCGGCAGTACCATACGAGATGGTGTCGTGAACCGTTGTCACAGCGGGGAAGTGGTAACGAGAAGTCACCTGATATGTCGAAGTGTCGTTGGCGGGGTTGGGGTCGAGCGACGAAGAGTTCAACCAGAAATTGAGCCTGTGAACCGAGTCGCGAATACCGTTGGTGGGTATGCTGATGTTCTGTCCCAGATTGACAATGGTGATGGCCTCACCCGGGAGAGAGTCGGAGATAGGAATCGTGTAGGAAGCCTGACCAGGTTGTCCATTGACGTTGAAGCTGACCGAGAGACCTGTACCTGTATAGGTGTTGACACCCGAGTTCTTGATGGCGATACGCACCGGCACCTGGGAAGGGACGGAGCAGTATTCCTCAAACGGTTCAACCAACTCATAGACCTCAAAGTCGTAAGGCAACGACGAGAACTCGAAAGCACCCACGCAAGAGCTGACGCTGTCACGCACGGTACCATAGATGTCGGTGCTCACCTCGGGGAAATAGGAGGCCAAGCCGTGGTGACGGACATTCTGGCTATAGGAACGCAAGTCGGTAACAGTGGAAAGGAGGAAAGCAGGATTGACATTCTGCGAAGCAGCGTCGCTGACAATGGATTGCCATTGGCTGAAGGAGGTACAGTTGATACCGTTGTACTTGTTCAGCAAACCGCTACGAGAATAATAAATATTGTATCCTATATAATTAACATTACCGGCATTGGGAATGAAGTTGAAAGCGTAGTTGGAGGTGTCCATACAGCTGACGATGTTGTTGAAGAAGTAGCAGCTGTCAATGACACCACCGCCAAAGGTAGCGGCAGCCACACCGGCGAAGGCAGGTGCATTCATCTTGACCGAGTTGTATATCACCTTGGTGTAGGTGGCGGTAATGAAGTTGAGCGGAGTCACCAGCATGTTGGCCGTACCGTCGTCGTCACAAATCAACATGTTGTTGGCGATGACAGCATATCCATTGGGAGAACCGTTGAAGTCGGTGGCACCGATAGCCGGAGCGCCCTTGGTGGTGTATACCACGTTACGTGTGACGCGAGTGGCACCCGCGCAGTCTTGCAGCAGGATGCAATAGCTGGCGTTGGAGGTGACGCCCGTCACCCAACAAGAATCGATGACACCGTTCACCTGGTTACGCAGGATGATACCGGTGTTCTGCGGACTATTTACAAGGCATCCTTCGATACGGTTGCCGTGAGCCATATTGTCGGAAGCAGGACCCACCATGCTGATACCAATCCTACCGCGAGCAAACGAACAATCCTTCACCAACAGCGAGTCGGCACCACCCGAATAGAGCTGTGCTGTGGAATAATGATACGCCTCTTCAAACTGACAGTTGAGCACCTGGCATCCGGTACTGTTCATACCGAAACGCAGCGGGTATTGAACCACCGCGTTGTTGTTGAACGTGATGACAAGCTTGTTGAGACGGATATGGTTGGCGTTGGCCAGATTCAACACATACTGGGCGGCACCTTGAGTGCTGAAGGTGACCGAACCCAACACACCGTTGGAGGGTTGGAACTGGATATAGTTGGTCACCGACGTTCCCGGGATAGTGGGGAACAATATCGGGCCATAGTAGGTACCCGGCACCAAATTGACCGTCAACGGACCGTTGACACCGCATTGGCTCAACACATAGAGGAGGTTCTCGATGGTGTTGTAGTCGCTCGAGGCACTACCGCAAGTGACCGTTCCACTCATGGGTCCCGAACAGGAGACGAATCGCGAGCAGAGTTGGTTGTTCAACGGCTCGTGGTCACGGTAACGGAAACCGGCACTGGTGATACTGTCGTCCGTCCAAGCACAGATGTTGTGGTAACCGTGACTCAACATCTGCGTCGAGGTGAGGGTGACCTGCACACTCGAGTTGCCTGCCAACGAGCCTGTCCAGTCATAGTAATGGGTGGCGCTGTCGTCGATTTGATAGTAGATGCGGACAGCGTTGACCGTGTTGACACCATAGTTCTGCAGATTAACAATCACGTTGTTGGGTGCCACAGCCGACGCCGACGTACTGTCGTTGGGCGTAATCAATCCCGAGACGCCGACATCATGTATCAACGCGGGGTTGGGCCAAGCACGGAAGAAGAAGTCGGGTCGCTTCAAACTGTCCACGACACCACTTCTGAATTGGTCATGGGTATAAGGGTTCAACGCATTCGACGACTGATAGTGTCCATACAGTGTTGCTTTGGCCTGACGCGAGTAGGCCACGTCATGAGGATGATAGGTTCGTACCGATACAGGCGACGGGTCGCCACTGGGATAATTGTGATACAAAATCTGCACCAAGATATCTTGTCCAGCATAGAAGAATGTGTCTTGGAAGTTGATGGTTCCCGAAGTATTGTTGGAGAGCGAGATGCTCATCGAGCTGTCGTACACCACCTTCATATAGCCATCGTAGAACGGAGCCGACCCCAACGCAGAAATCACATTGGAATAGAAGGTGTCGATATTGGCCATACGCACCTGCATGTTGAGGTGTTGGGACCCCCAACTGGTGTTGGCCGCCGTAAAGTTCAGCATGGTGATGGCACCCGGCTTGAAGCCCGCCCTTCTCAACTCATCTTTGGGGTAAATAAACTGGCTTTTGGAACTACCGTTGTTAGGGAATGGATATTCTGCCGACGTTCCGCTCACACTGCCTGTCAGCGTACCCGCCGACGCATTGGCTTGGTTGAAGGAGCCACGGACACAATAGTAGGTTGCCCAACCCGTCTCATCCTGGGGATAGGTGGCCGCATTGTGGTTGGTGGTAGCGTCTTTGGTCACCACACGATAGTAAATCGTTGTGTCGTAACCGGCAAAGGGAATATAACCCCGATAGCGGTTGGCGTGACCAGAGACAGGCGACATCTGCACTCGGTCGGTGGTCACATTGTTTCCTGTACCCAAACGATAAAGGATATAAATGGAGTCGGCACACATACCTGCCGCTGCGCTTGTCGACACCTCGCACTCGATACGGGTGCTACGGCTGGTGGGGTAAGCATCCAAGTCGGGCAAATGCGTCATCGTAATCACAGGAATAGCCAGTGATTGGGGACTTGCCTTTAAGGACACATTGTCCAAATACCAATATTGATTGGGCGTGGGATTGTTCACCGTGGTCGGTTTGAAGCGGAAACGCACCTGCATTTGACGCTGGTCCATAGGCATATTAGTAAAGACATTACCCAAGTTGAAACGCTCACGCTTCCAACTCCTGTTGTCCACGACGCCTGCCCATATGGGGTAACTCTGCAGGCTGAAGGAGCTGTTTTGGGCAAAGTCGACCGAACCGCCGCCCCAGCCCATATCGTAAGCACCGTTACCTTGCAGCTGCTGCCAATCGCCATATACACTCCTAACTTCAACTGTTGCCACACTACTGGCAGAAGCACCGTCGTTGGGGTTTGCTGTACAGATGTGCATGAACTCCAACATGAAGTACTGCAACGTGGAGTTTCCTCTCAGGTCGATGGTATCCGTCATCACAATGACCTCCGTTGACGTACGAGTCATCTGCAAAGCCCTGCTTCCCGAAGTGTGGAAAGCCGTCTGCGGTGATGCTGTA
Organism: uncultured Bacteroidales bacterium; assembly: GCA_905236405.1. Taxonomy (GTDB): domain Bacteria; phylum Bacteroidota; class Bacteroidia; order Bacteroidales; family P3; genus Colimorpha. Next base: position 1,784 of record CAJOQB010000146.1, on the reverse strand, counting down.
CCCTGAACAACAACATAGGAGGATGTCTCTCCCGAAGACTCAAATCCCTGCTGATAAGCAGTAACGATCTGCGCACGGGCGTTAAAGCCAAAAATCAGCGAAAATAGAGCAAAGAGTACTGCGCTTTTTTTCATCTTTATTATATATTTTATTTATTATTATCAATTACTTACAGCATTCCCCCACAAGGCATAGCCCAGTCGGAGTTTGCACAATATGAGGTACAAAGGTACGATTATTTTTCAAATACCAACCCATCATGGCTATTTTTTTCATCTATTTCCATCCTATTAATATTTTATTCGTTTGTTTCTCAAATACTTTTATTCTCTATTTTTTTGTCTTTGAAGACAAAAAAGACAAACTCGCCGATGTAGACGTATGAGACCCCCAAAAAGAAACAACGCACTATCATAAAAATTCTTAAAAAGCAAAAAAATAGTCGGGGACGCCATCCATCTGTTGATAGCGTCCCCGATGAAAAATAGGGGTTGTAGGTGTGTTACGACCGCTGACGCAGCACCTCGTACATAAAGATGCCAGCGGCCACTCCGACATTCAGCGACTGCACCTCGCCGCGGATGGGCAACTTCGCTCTCACGTCGCACAGTTTCATCACCTCGTTCGAGATGCCCGTCTCTTCAGACCCCATCACCAACAAGGTGGGTTGCTTGAAGTCGACATCCAAGTAGTTTTTGGATCCTTTCTCGGTAGCCGCCACCACCTGCAATCCACTCTGTTTAGCGAAGTTAACCACCGTCTTGAGATTTTGTTCCCTACAGATGGGCACCCTTAACAGGGCACCTGACGAGGTCTTGATGGCATCCTCGTTCAACTGAGCGCTCCCGTGGTCGGGAACCACCACAGCGTCCACCCCTGCACATTCGGCTGTACGGACGATGGCACCCATGTTTCTCACGTCGGTCACGTGGTCAAGAAGGAGGATGAAGGGCGTTTTCCCCTGCTCGAACAACAGAGGGACGACATCCATAAAATGCTGGTATTCGACAGGCGAGACCGTTGCCACCACGCCTTGGTGGTTGTTTCGGGTCACCTTGTCGAGTTTCTCCACCGGCACATACTGGAAAGGAAGCCCCGCTTCCCTGATTTTGGCTTTCAACTCGCCGACGAGATTGCCGCTTAATCCATTTTGGATAAGAATCTTGTCGATTTGGACACCGCTTTCGATGGCCTCCATTACAGGACGGAGGCCATAAACCACCTGTTGTTTAGGCTCTTGTTTCACGTGAAACTTAGCATTGTCTTTATTCCCAATTCTTTCCATCTTTCATAGTGATTTTACGGTCGGCCATATCGGCCAACAATTCGTTATGGGTTACAATAATGAATGTTTGATGGTACTGGTCACGCAACTGAAAAAAGAGGTTGTGTAGCTCCTTTGCGTGGACGCTGTCCAGATTGCCAGACGGTTCGTCGGCCAGAATGACAGCAGGGTGGTTGATCAGGGCACGAGCCACCGCAATCCGTTGTTGTTCGCCGCCGCTCAGCTGCGACGGTTTGTGGTCGGTACGGTCGGCCACATTGAGGAACTGCAGCAGTTGCAGCGCCTCCTTCTTGGCCTCATCCATGCTCTTGCCCCCTATCAAAGCCGGCATACAGACGTTCTCGATGGCGGTAAACTCGGGCAACAGGTTGTGGAACTGGAAGACGAATCCGATATGTTGGTTGCGGAAACGCGAGAGTTCTCTGTCGCCCAATCGGGTTACATCGGTACCGTCAATCACGATGGTACCGCTGTCGGGACGGTCGAGGGTGCCGATGAT
>CAJOQB010000145.1 GCA_905236405.1 uncultured Bacteroidales bacterium | reverse complement strand
GGGAATGCCTCGATGGTGTTGTCGGTCTCGCCGTGATAGCTGCCTCCGCCGGTGACGGTCCCCATCGTCCCGTCCGAAGCGGTGACCTGCAAGGTGAATATCTCGTTGCTGTAGAAGACGGCGACAAACGACGTGTCGCTGGTCAGGTGGATCACCCTCGGGTTCTCCGTGCTGCCGTCGCTCCACGAGTCGAAATGATACCCCGCGGCGGGAACGGCCTCGATGGTGCAGTAGGCGCTGTCAGGCCAGCGTCCGCCGCCAAGCACCTCGCCGAAGCTGTCGTCGTTGGGCGTGGCGTCGAGGTCCCACTGGTCCACTATGGGCAGGTAGTATCCCCACGGGCTGTCGGGCCAGGGTGTGTACCAGCCCATCTGCGAAGGCTGTCGGTCGTAGATGGCCACCCATCCTCCCTGGCCCCTGCAGTAGGTGCCCTGGAACCGGTCTTCAAAGTACTCAATGCTGTCCTTGTTGATAATTCTGGCCCCGGCGCCCCAGTCCATAATGTCGACATAGTTGGTCGTGGAGTACAGCCACTGGCCCGAACCCGGGAAGGTGTGCACGTTGCTGTTGGTGGAGCCGAAGATATAGAAGTCGGAATCGACATACACCGGATGGTCGAAGTATGCCTCGTAAAGGTATATGTATTGGGTGAACTCGCCGTTCCATCCCCGCCGCAGCTCCATGACGCGGGCCGTCGCCGTGTCCCACCTCACCGAATCGAGCAGCACAAGGTCGAGACCGTCTTCAATTCCATTCATAGTGGCTTGGTGTCTTCCGACCAATTGGTAGAGGTACAGGTACTCGGGAAGCTTCGAACCGGAAGCGGCTGCATTCGGCGGAAGGTTCTTGTCCACCATGGCGACCAGCCCCTTCACCTGCATGCGGTGGTCGGTGTGTTCCCACTTGGCCACTGATGAGCCATAGAAATTGTGCCGCTGAAAGAACCGGCAGAGTGTGCTGTCGATAACGCCGCCGTCGGGATAGTAGCTGAAGCACTCGTCGAACCATTTGGTGTAGTAATATTTGTCATACCTTACATCGGCAAGGATGGTGTCGTCGACATCCGACAGTCCGGCCAATGAGGCAAATGCCGCTCCGGGCAAGGCAAACATCGCAAGGATGATGATGTGTTTTATTGTTTTCATTTTTTTCAGTTTTTAATTGATGACGGAAAGTGAAAACACATTTAAGACGAGCGAACGTCTCTTTTTGTTGCACTTTCCTTTGTTAAATGAAATGATTTAATACAATTTTCTATCTGTCTTTTCTATAACCTTTTAATAGTTCAGTACAGGATACAAGGGAAATCCTTTGTTATCACCTGAGGGGAAAAATTAATAAAGGTGACAGGGTAGGTGACATCATCGTAAGGATAGCGTTTTTTGATGTTCATAGGATTGAATTCCACACTATGTTCTATAGTAATCGGTGTCGCTGTCTCGTCTACCGTATAATGACAGGTTTGATCGTATCCGCCTCCTTGCTCTCCTCTTTGGGACAGAAGATACATTGGCGAATACGGGTCGGTTTGTCCCAGTCCACTCCAAAACAGATGCTCAAACCCATTTCTGTATTGAAGTGTCAAGGATTGAACTTTTATTGTATCATACCAGAACCATTTTGAAAGATAATTGCAACGCGGGTATGGTCTTTTAATCCACGTTAGTACGGAAACATAATTATCATCAAATATTACAGCCGTGGCATTATTTGATGGCATGTGGATTAGTTCTTTTATCGATGGTACCCATTTTGTGTAAACACCTTGCATAAACTGCAAAGTGTTGTTGGCGTAGTCGTATTGACTGTTGAGAAATCCAATAAATCTTTGTGCTGTCATTCCATAACAAATTTCAATCTTATTGTCAGTTGTATGACAGATTCTTGATGGTCCGGATCTGTAAAATTGGTCAAAAGGTAATTCTTTATTGCATGAGTAGTGCCAAACCAGAGACGTAAAATCGATTGAATTGACATATTCGTTCAAATCCAGTCCGCCATATATCAAATGATCTTCTTGGCCGCTATACCTGATCCAGAGACTGTCTCCAACTACATTGTTTGACGAGGTGACAACATAGTCATCGGTTTTTGTAATATCCGTCAACACTTCTGTATTGTTATACCTCATGTTGTTGTCCCAATGGACACCTCCCATATAATCAGGATAGAATTTTGCCCTGCAAAGACATGATGGTGCATTGACGGTGTCGTCCAAGCCTATAATGTCGAGGACAGCATTGTCGAGAAAAGCGTTTTGGTTATGATAGTAATAACCCCTCTCTTCCGCATAGCAGGTCATTCTGTACAGCTCTTTTGTTTGTTCCACGTCACGAACCTTTGCCGTGAAAGACGTTGACGGGTTTATTGCTTCACTCATAGAGAAAAAGCCGGCGAAACCATGTTTGGAAAACACATAAATATATTGGGGCGTCTCTCCTGGAAGAACGGGGGTTGAGGCAATGTCATCCAACTGTGTCCTTGTGCCGCAAAAACAGCAGAAGTCCTCGGTTGACACCCCGTTTATCTTTCGCAAAGTGACAAATCTGACATCGTTGACCTGATAACCCTTGGGCAAATCAAAAAGGTGAACGATATCTCCAGTGTTTGTGTTTTGAATCATGAACGAGGAACGCCCTTTGATTGTGTCACTAAATCCTTCGTTTATCGAATAGCCATACTGCATCAGAACATTGTACTTGTCATCATAGTTGCGTACAATCGATGTGTACTGTTTATAAGTAACAGTGTTTGTCGAGCGATATATCTGCTCTTTTTCGGAGATTTGCGCTGTCATCCTTAGAAAGGACAGCAACAAAAACAAAAAAAGGAATATTTTTTTCATTGTGATATGTTGTTTAAGTATTAATAATAAGTCTGTTAAAACAAATGTGTTGTCTTTCTCTCATGGTGACTTTAAGGACAGTCACCAAACAATATCTTTTGCCTCCTCACGTTACCATTTTTCGGCATTCGTGAGGCTATATCTTATCGGTGCCTCGGGTGAGCAGGGTGGCAGGGAAGAGCGGAAGTTAGGTTTTCTTTTTTATTTCCCGCTCTCCCTGCAACGGCACCCTTTCTTTATCATGCCCCGTCACAACGGCACACACAGTCTTGTGCGGGGCTTTTTTAGATGAATCTCATGGCTAAAAGTGTTTTTTTGCAAACAGCACGGTCGTGCGTTTGCCATTACATTATTTGGTTGCCTTACCATAGAAAAAACCTGTACTTTCGTCATATTCGTAACTGACGACATACCCCTGCATGGTCATTTCCGCAACCCATTCGATCATCTCCTCCCTGTTCGTTGTCTTGAATTCGACTGTTTCCTTTGCGGAGGACTCTGTGCGGACGTTCCCCTGACATTCAAGGTAGACCCTGCCCTCTGACGTGTTGGAGAGGAGCCACATCAACAGTTCCTCGTACTCGGATTGGGAGTGGACGACACTGTGTAGGTCAACCCGTCGACTGTGTAGTGGACGGTGCCAAGGCAGTTGTTGTCGGTGTTCGACGTGACGGAAGCGTTTTCCGTGTTGTTTTCTTTCTTGTCGCATGCGACAATGCACAGGGGAAGCAGCCCGAGTGCGATAAGGGTTTTGTTTTTCATTGTTGATGAATTTTGTTAATTGTTAACGATATGATTAGTTTAAGGTATTCTTTGCTGTAGGTGTGGAACACATAAAGGATGCGGCGGTCGTGGTCGGCAACCACAAAACAGTCGTTGCCGGAAGAGGGGACGACGGTGCCTGGGGGGAGCCTGTGCGGCAGCGACATGCTGCCGGTGGCGAAACTGGTGTAACGGTAGGGCGTGGCGGAGCCGACGGGACGGGAAGGGTGGACGGACAGGATGGTGTCGACCAGCCCCTCCCAGGCGGCACTGTCGCCCGGGTAGAGCACGGTGACGGCGGTGGTGTGGACGCTGTCGAGGGGATAGTTGGCGATGTAGGCTACGGTGACGTCGGTCCGGTCGGCATAATAGGCGTAGAGGGTCGACACCTGCGCCTCGGCACGGAACACCGTCGTCGCCAAGAGGGCAAAAAGGAAAAGTTGCTTTTTCATGATGCGGATTGTTTTATGTTATGAGAAAAGGGCTTTCACGTCTTCGAGCACGGCCACGTTGTCGCAGCCGTTGTTGCAGCAGAGCCGGATGGGTTCGTGCCCCGGGTATTCCACCGTCGTCCACTCGATGTCGTCGGGCACCTCGGCGGGTGT
>CAJOQB010000144.1 GCA_905236405.1 uncultured Bacteroidales bacterium | reverse complement strand
GACAATTTTCCAACTCCTACGTAACTCCTACTTAACTCTAACTTAACTCTAACCTAAGTCTGACTTAACTCTGACTTTTGTCTGACATCACGAGTTCTTTGACACGAATGATTTTAATCGGTAAAAAGTGGCTTTCTTCCTTTGACCTAACCTTGACATAGGTTTGACTTTCCATTGGCTTTGAAATGAAAGAAAAACTTGTGGTTTCAAAAAAAGTTGTAGTTTTGCATCCCAAATCGCAATGTGTTGGTAAGATGAACAAAGGAAAAACTCTCGTACTGTTGGCGTTTCTTGTCGCCGCATCGTTGGCGTCGGCTCAAGAAAACGACTCGTCGGCTGTGATGACGGACAAGGTGTTTACCGTGGGCGGTGTGACGTTCTGCATGAAGCCGGTGCCGGGCGGCACCTTCACGATGGGGGCCTCAGAGGTGCATCGCAAGGCGGCGGAACCCGACGAGCGTCCGCCCCACGAGGTGACGGTGAGCACCTTCTACATGGGGGAGACGGAGGTGACACAGGCGTTGTGGGTGGCGGTGATGGGCGACAACCCCTCCTATTTCAGGGGGAACGACCTGCCGGTGCAGAATGTCAGCTACAACGATATCACGAAGGTCTTCCTGCCGCGGTTGGAACGGATGACGGGTCAGAAATTCCGTCTGCCGACAGAGGCGGAATGGGAGTTTGCGGCGAGTGGCGGCCATACGGCGGAAACGATGTACAGCGGCGACTACAACTATAGTCATGTGGCGTGGTATGTCAAGAACAGCGCCGGTCATCCCCATCAGGTGAAAACAAAACAGCCCAACGAGTTGGGCTTATACGACATGAGCGGCAATGTGTGGGAGTGGTGCAGCGACTGGTACGGGGCAAACTATTACAGCTCGGATCCTCAAACCGACCCGCAGGGTCCTATGTCGGGCACCGACCGTGTGCAGCGTGGCGGCGGATGGTACAGCAACGAGAAAAGCTGCCGTGTGTCGTATCGTGGTTACACCAACCCGGGACATCGACACAACTTCCTCGGCTTCCGCATCGCATGCTGTCCTTGATGGAAATCCAAAATTAGTAAGCGATACGATGTTTTCGCTCCACCAAGAAGCAGACGGCGCAGAAAATCACGATGTAGCAGGTGTTGAGCACATACATGAGCCACTGGGCTTCGGGACGGGCAAAGACGCTCAGGGCGTAGAATCCCATAGCCAGTAAGAAATAGAGCAGCATCCTGCCCACGCGGTAGGGGATGGGACGCACCCGTTGACCCCAGATGTAGCTCACCACCATCATGACGGTATAGCATGCCAAATGGGCGATGGCGGCTCCCCAATAACCGATGCGGGGTACCAGAATGAAGAGACACAACAGCGTCATGGTGGCTCCGATAGCGGTGATGACGGTGCCGCTGCTGGTGCGGTCGCTCAGTTTGTACCAGATGGAGAGGTTGAACACCACACCGTAGAAGAGGTTGGCCAACAGGACAATGGGAACGATGCCCAATCCTTGCCGGTATTGCTCGCCCAAGTCGTTGTGTCCACCCAAGAAGTAGGCAAAGACATCCATATAGAGTTCCACGCCGAGGAAGATAAGCAATCCGCATATGACATAGTAGGTCATCACGTCGGCAAACAGGTCGGGCGACTGACGGTCTTTGGCTTTGGCGAAGAAGAATGGCTCGGAGGCAAAGCGGAACATCTGCACGAAGATGGTCATCAGCACCGCCAACTTGTAGCAGGCACCGTAGATGCCCAGTTGGTCCATAGCCACATCGCCGGGCAGCATATACTTGATGGCCAGTTTGTCGGCCACCTCGTTGACCATGCCGATGAGGCTGATGAGCATGATGGGGATGGCGTAACTCAGCAATCGTTTCTGTAACTCTTTGTCGCGTTGCAGCTTGATTTGCTTGAACTGCGGCAGCAGCATTACGGTGTTGACCAAGCAGGCTGCCAGATTGCATACGAAGACCCAAGTGAGCAGTCCTGCCTCGGGGCCGAACAACTGGTTGGCCCATCGCAACGAGGTCTCGGGCATCACCACCAAGAACAGGATGTTGAGCGACACATTGGTCAGCACGTTCACCAGCTTGATGATGGAGAACTTCATGGCTTTCTCTTGTTGCCGCAACACACAGAAGGGGACGGCGTTGATGACGTCGACGGCGACAATGAGTCCTACAAACAGCAGGTAGACCTCCTTGCCATCGTAACCTATCCATCCGGCCAAAGTGGGGTGAACTATCGCCACCACTAACACAAAGAGCGATGTGGTGCTGAGTAGCATCGTCATGATGTTGCCGTACACTCGACGGAAGTCGTCGCCTTGGGCGTGGCGGAAGAAGGTGGTCTCCATGCCGTAGGTGAGCAACGCCATCAGCAGGGCGATGTAGGCATAGAGCTCGGTGAACTGGCCGTAGACGCCAGGGACAAAGACGCGGACGTATAGCGGCACCAACAAATAGTTAAGCAGTCGGGGGAGGATGGTGCCCAAACCGTAGACAACGGTCTGTCCTGCCAGTTTCTTGAATGGGTTGTTGCTCATGGTCGGGAGAACAAAAATCGGAGTATTCAGATGGTTCCAAATACTCCGATTGATGGGTTGGTTATCGTATCAAAGTGATGGTTCCTTTGAAGGTCAGTTGGTCGAGCGGAGGTACCGACTTGTGGGCCGAGATGAAGTAGACGTAGGTTCCCTGTGGGCACTTCTGTCCGCTGCGGTTGGTGCCATCCCAAGCCTCTTCGGGGTCGTACGACTCGAAGACCAAGTGGCCGCCGCGGTCGTAAATCTTGATGTGGTAGTCGCGGATAGCGTTCATCTTCACCACAAAGTGGTTGTTGACCACCTCGTCGGGTGTGAAGGCGTTGGGAGCCCATAGCGTGGTGTGGTCGACATAGACATAGAGGAAGGCGGTGTCGCTACACATCGAGGGGTTGTAGGCAATCAGGGTGGCCATGAGGGTGTCGATGTCGTCGGGCACCATATAGTTGACCTCCTTGGTGGTGTAGGTGCTGCCGTCGGGGAATATCCACAGACGCGTGTCGGAGTTCTGGCTGAGGTCGGAGAAGGTGGTTCTCAGGTCGCCCAAAGAGACGGTGGTGGGGTTCACCTCGCCTTTGGCAATGGGCATGGGGTCTACCTGAACGGTGTGGCTCTTGTCCGACTGACATACGCCGTAGTAGGCGGTGACGGTGTAGACGGTGGTCACATCGGGACGTACCTGGATGGTGCCGCTGTGCGTCTGGTTGGCCAGCAACGGGTCGTTGGGCGACGAGGTCCAGGTGAAACTGGTGGCGTCGGTGGTGACGGTCAGCTCAACGGCTGCACCTTCACAGACACCGGCAGCACCGGCGATATTGATGGTGGGGACGAAGTCGACGGTGATGAGGATGGAGTCGTGGGCGGGACATCCTCCGGCGGCTGTCTTGCCATAGATAACAATCATGGTAGTGGTGTCGAGCGTGTAGGTATGGCTGGTGGCGGTGCCATAGTTGACACCGTTGTCCCACGAGTAGTTGGTCACGCCGGTAGCCGAGATGGTGACCGACTCGCCCGGGCATATCTCGACGCGGTTGGCGCTGAGGGTGATTTCGGGCAGCTGTACGCATGTGACGTTGATGGAGTCGAGGTCCGACCACCATTGGCCGTTGTAGAAGACATAGGATTCGGCATAATAGCGATGAAGACCCACCGTCGGCTCTATCACTAACGTGTCGTTAACCTGATTGGGGTTGCCCAAACGATGGGCGGCATCGACTACGTCCATATACCATATCACGCTGTCGGCTCCGTAGACCATCAGGGGCAGGGGGTCGCCTTCGCAGATAAGGGTGTCGCGATAGAAGAGGGCAAAGTTGCGGCGGATGGCGGTGCAGACGGTGTCGTCGTCGGCATTGTTGCAGAAGTCCTCCACACGTACGGCCCACAGCGAGTTGAGGGGCACGTTTTGGTTGTAAGAGATTTGGGTGGGAAGGAACACATGCTCGCCCGTGACGCGTTCACCTGTTTGCAGGTTGGTCCAGCTGACGGTGCGGTTGGGCATACCGCCGGTGATGACGGCGGTACATTCGCGGGTGTTGGACATCGAGGTCATCTCGGCAACATCCACATGAAGGGAGATGGGGTCGGTGTCGACAACGGTGAACTGGACGGTGTCGGTACATCCGTCAGAGGGCGTGAGGTAGATATACACCGTTTCCTCACCTTCGGTCATTCCGTCCATATAGGGACACACCTCGATGGTGTACGAGGTGTCGTTGGCAGGGAACGACTGTACAGGGTTGATATAGGCATAATCGCCGCCATTGGTGGCGGTGCCGGACACCGATGTGGCAATGGTGGTGGCAGTGGGACGGGCGATGGGACGGTGCAACTCAATGGTGGCACAGCAGCCTTCGTACACTTGCGAGGGGTTCTGCGGATTGGCGGCGTTGACGAAGGTGGGGGTGATACCGTTCGACTGCAACGAGTTGGCTTCGAGGAACACATAAGATTGGTATGCGTTGTCGGAGGCATTGCATGTCATCAGTTTGATATGGTAGACTTGACAGGGCATCACCTTGGCCTTGGCGGTAAGCACCACGGTGCCACCGTCACCGCTGAGGGTGGTGCCGGTGAAGGAGTTGTTGTAGTACTGGCTCCAGTATTGGTTGGGTGCAGGTCCGTCGCAGTTGGATGCGGAGTAACCTGGACCAGGACCGTTGTTGATGCTGTTGATGGTGACAGGGGTGGTGGTGTTGGGAATACGGGCGATGTTGTATTCGTCATAAAGGGTTGTACCATTGGCGTTGCCGCAACCCATGGGGGCAATGCCGGAGAGGAAGAATCCAAAAGCATCGTTATACTGGCTGCAAGCAAATTCGGGATATTCCGCTGAAGCAAACACATATCTGAAGTTGATGCTGTCCGACTTGCATCGGAAGTCAAACTCCAGACAGGCAATGTCGTTGATGCTATATTGGGAAGAAACTGCCTGTCGCAAGGGGTTCTGTGAGTCGGAAAGAGTGTAGGAACAATCGTGAATTTCTTGCTGATTAACGTTGGACACTCCGCCCACATGTGCTGTAGCCATCACGATGCCCTCGGTGATGCCGATGCCCGTGGCGTTGCCACCTGTGAAGCGTCCCAGCGTGTTGCAGGACATCGAACCGGAGCTTCCGTTGAATTGCACGTTGAAGACCTCGACGCCTTCGCCCAAAAGAACGTTTTGGACCAATGAGTCGATGGTCCAGTTGGTTCCTACTGCCGATCCGGCAAGGACGGAGAACTGGGCATGAGCCACCGAGAAAGATATGGCGGTGGCAAAGAACAATGTAAGCAGGTGTTTTACGTATTTGCTCATGACATTTCTTAGTTTGTAGATTGTCTTTTGACACTCATATAGACGCAAAAACGCTCATTTTGTTGCATCAGATAGTGAAAAAAATGCTTTTTTTTCGGGTTGTTCTTTTTATCTTGCAGAACGATAATTAGTTATACTGCAAAAAATATTATTACTATTGTATTACCTTTATATAAAAGATACTCTAAGGGGGGGGTGGGGTAGGGGTGTTTTCTATAATATTATAAAATTGGAAAAATAATTATTTGACCAAATTTGACGAAATATTTATTTTTTCTTCGCGTATAAAGTTTTCGCGTTT
>CAJOQB010000143.1 GCA_905236405.1 uncultured Bacteroidales bacterium | reverse complement strand
TGGCAGCACCTCGCTGTTGCAGCGCAAGTTGCAGTTGGGCTACAACCGTGCGGGCCGCATCATCGACCAGCTGGAGGCCGCCGGCATCGTGGGCCCCAGCAACGGCTCGAAGCCCCGCGACGTGCTGATACACGATGAAGTCAGTCTTGAAGAGTTATTGAAAACCCTATAGCTATGAAACGTAAGATAATAAGCCTTGTGGCTGTGGCGCTGCTGCTGACGGTGGCAGGATGCAACAAGCAGAAGACATGCCGCTGCTCGGTGCGCGGAACCTCCGATGTGCGCATCGTCAAGATTGAGCGCGGCGAGTGCGAGCAGGTGAAACTCTACCAATACCATACGGCCCTCGACAGTCTGGAGGTGGACTCGTTGGTATGCACGGGTTATGAGTTCGGTATCGATAGCATCTTTAAAGATTGAACGCTATGAAAAAGAGAATACTCCCCTTGATAATTGTGGCGCTGACGCTAGCCCTGACGGGTTGCGCCAAGGAGAAGCAGTGCAAGTGCACCACTACCGATGTGCCCGATGACGGCCTGCTGAAGGTGCTGGTGGTCGACGGTGGTATGAAATGCAGTGACATCACCGAGATGGCCATAGAGGAAAAGGTTCAGGACGAGAACGGCAACTATACGCTGCGCCGTACCGAGGTGCACAAGGTAACGTGCCGCGACTATGCTGAGTAAGGGGTCGATAGTAGCCCTCGTGCTGCGGGTCCTGCTGGCCGCGGTGTTTATTGTGTCGGCTGTGGCGAAACTGTTCGCCATCGACGACTTTGAGTTGTATATCTTTTCTTACGGTTTCTTTTCGCTGAACGTTAGCTATCTGGTGGCGCGTCTGTGCATTGCTGCCGAGTTCCTCGTGGGGCTGTTTTTGGCCCTGGGATGGTGGGCTCGGTGGGTGCAGTTGTTGACGCTGGTGATGTTGATATTGTTTTCGCTGTTTCTCTGCTACGCTGCCCTAGTGGGCCGCACCGACTCGTGCCAATGCTTCGGCCGCATGGCCGACCTCAGCCCCGCGCAGTCGCTACTGAAGAACGCGGTGCTGATAGGAATAACGCTGGTTTATGCTAAATTGTCTAGATACTCTAGACGTTCTAGTGTCTCTAGAATCATTCTTACGGTTGTCTTTGTAGTTTCGGCCGTCGTGGCGGTCTTCTGCATCTCGGTGCCGGACAATTGGATGTTTGGCCCCGAGGAAGGGCGCTTCAACCGTGGGCTGCTGGAGGAGTCGATGGCGCCTGAAGGTGCCCTCGCGGAGCATCATCTGGCGGAAGGTCGTCAGTTGGTGGCCTTCGTTACGCCGGGCTGTCCCTACTGCCGTATGACGCGTGAAAAGCTTGCCTCCATTGCCTCGCGGAATCATTTGGACACGATGCGCTTCCATTATTTCGAGCCGCAGGACCTTCCCGATGCGCTTTTCTTGGAGATTACCTTTGGTCAGCGTCCTCTGGTGCTGCTGCTTGACAACGGCACTCCTGTGGCTACATATCATTATCGAAACATCAGTGAGAAAGAGATCAGCCGCTTCCTGCGTTGATTGTTTACTACCTGTTAGTAATTTTTTATATTTGTTTCTTCTTTATTTTGTATCTTTGCAATTTACGAGTAAAGTGGTTAATATTGGCAAACGATACAAAATCAATATATTATATTGTCATTAAAACAGAAAAAGCATGAGTGGTTTCTTTGGCGTCGTCAGTGAACGTCCTTGTATTTCAGATTTGTTCTACGGAACGGATTATCATTCGCATTTGGGCACCAAGCGTGCCGGTATGGCTACCTTCGACGGTATGCAGGCCCATCAGAACATCCACAACATCCAGAACTCGCACTTCCGCCCCAAGTTCTCCAAGGACCTGGAAGAGATGAAGGGCAATGTGGGTATCGGCGTCATCAGCGACACCGAGGCGCAGCCGGTGATGGTCAACTCGCACCTTGGCCGCTTCGCCATTGCCACTGTGTCGAAGATTAACAACATCGCCGACCTGGAGGCCGACTGCCTGGCCAAGCACCAGCAGTTTACCGACCTCAGCATCGGTCGCACCAACCCTACCGAGTTGGTGGCATTGCTCATTTCGCAGGGCGACGACTTCGTCAGCGGCATCGAGAATGTGTACAACAACGTCAAGGGCTCCTGCAGCATGATTATCCTCACGCCCGAAGGTATCATCGCCGCTCGTGACCGCTATGGCCGCACCCCCATCGTCATCGGCCGCCGTGGCAACGACTACGCC
>CAJOQB010000142.1 GCA_905236405.1 uncultured Bacteroidales bacterium | reverse complement strand
GTCACCAAGACGGGTGTCGACAGCTTAGCCATCTCCATTGGTACAAGTCACGGTGCCTACAAGTTCAAACCCGAACAGTGCAAGAAAGACCCCAAGACGGGTCGTCTCGTTCCTCCCCCACTGGCTTTCGACGTGCTGAAAGCTATCGAGAAGAAACTCCCCGGCTTCCCCATCGTGCTTCACGGTTCGAGCTCCGTACCGCAGGATGAGGTCGACACCATCAACAAATATGGTGGCAAGATGGTCGCTGCCGTCGGCATCCCCGAAGAGCAGTTGCGTAAAGCCGCCAAGAGCGCCGTCTGTAAAATCAACATCGACAGCGACAGCCGTCTGGCAATGACCGCCGCCATCCGCAAAGCCATGGCCGACGATCCCGCTGCTTTCGACCCTCGCAAATATCTGAAACCCGCTCGCGAGAGCATGAAGAAACTCTACATCCACAAGATTGAGAAGGTGCTCGGCTCGAACGACAAACTCCTTGCCGTACAGAAAGCCAAAAAGGCTGCCAAGCCCGCTGCCAAAAAAGCTACTCCTGCTAAGCCCGCTACCAAAAAGGCTGCTCCCGCTAAGCCCGTAGCCAAGAAGGCTGTTCCTGCCAAGAAAGCCGCTCCCAAGAAGGCTACAGCAAAGAAAGCTACAGCAAAGAAATAACTCATTTCCTTTCGCGTAGACGACCCATCGGTCTATGCCATTTGTCAGGTGAGAGCGGCAACGCTGCTCTCACCTTTTTAAGCACCTCGCCTATGCACAAACCACTCCTTTTGCTGCTGTTACTGCTCCCGTTCACGTTGATGGCTCAGCAATACCCCTTCCAAGACCCGCGACTGCCCGTCGAGCAACGGGTCCACGACCTATTGATGCGACTCACTCTGGAAGAAAAGATATCCCTGATGGAGCACCAAAATCCTGCCATCGAACGGCTGGGGCTGCCCGCCTACAGTTGGTGGAACGAAGCCCTTCACGGTGTTGCCCGCAACGGCTACGCCCACGTCTACCCTATGCCCATCGGTTTGGCCGCCACCTTCGATGTAGTGCTTGTAGAGAAGACCTATCAGGCTATCGCCGTCGAAGCACGACAGAAACACCACGCCGACGCTGTGACCGACGGACGACGCGAGGATTATACGGGTCTCACCTTCTTCACCCCCAACATCAACATCTTCCGCGACCCCCGATGGGGGCGCGGGATGGAGACCTTTGGCGAAGACCCCTACCTCACCGCTCGGATGGGATTGGCCGTGGTACAAGGGCTACAAGGGCGCGACACCGCCCAACTGGTGACGGCGGCTTGCCTGAAACACTTGGCCGTACACAGCGGCCCCGAGGGATTGCGCCACGAGTTCGACGCCCGTGTAACGCCTCGTGACCTTTGGACAACCTACCTCCCTGCTTTCGAATACATCATCAAACGCAGCAATGTACAACAGGTCATGTGTGGCTACAACCGCTTGAACGGCGTCCCATGCTGCACCAACCGCGACCTGCTGGTCGACATCCTTCGCAATCAGTGGCACTACAACAACATCTTGGTCACCGACTGTTGGGCGCTCAATGACTGCTGGGAACGCGACACCGTCATCCCCCGTCACCAGACCCACGCCACCGCCGCCCTTGCCGCTGGCGATGCCTTTGGCAGCGAAGTCGACCTTGAGTGCGGCAGCGGTCTGTCGGCACTCCGTACCGCTGTCGACAGCGGCTATATCGACGAGAGCACCATCGACGAGCACCTGCGTCGCATCCTTCGCACCCGACTACTGGTAGGTGTCGACGACCCCGATGCCGACACCGCCTATCTGAAGACCTCGGATCCCTTCGTCCACCTCAACGGCGAGAGCATCGTCATGCTGAAACGGAGCAAACTTACACCGCTGAGCGGCAAAAAGACCCGACGCATCGCCGTCGTGGGACCCAATGCCGCCGACTCCGTCATGATGCTGGGCAACTACAACGGCACCCCCCGTCACGCTGTCACCGTTTGGGAGGGGATGCAACAATGGGCCGCACACCAGAGTGTCGACCCCGTGAGCCTCTACTATACCCCACTGTGCGACCGCGTGAAGGACACCCTCACCGTCGACAACGCTACATGGAAAGAGCTGAAGAACTGCGACATCATCGTCTTTGTCGGCGGATTGTCGCCCGAGTTGGAAGGCGAGGAACTGCCTGTGGAACTCGACGGGTTCCACAGGGGCGACCGCACCTCCATCGAGCTGCCCGAAGTGCAGCAGCGTACCCTCCGCGAGTTGCGTCGCCGCACAGGACGTCCCGTGTTATTAGTGCTTTGTTGCGGCAGTGCCATCGCTTTGGGCGAATTGGAGAAAGAACTCGACGGCATCTATGTCGCCTGGTATGGCGGCGAGACGATGGGCACCGACGTAGCCAACGCACTCACCCGAAGCGATTTTCCCTTTGGACGTCTGCCCCTCACCTTCTACCGTTCCACCGAGCAGTTGCCCCCCTTCGACGACTACAGTATGCAAGGACGCACCTACCGCTATATGCACGAGCGACCGCAGTATCCCTTTGGCTATGGGCTCTCCTATCGCCAGTTCAAGTTGAGAGACCTCCGTTTCGACGATGTATCGCTCACCCTCACAGGCAACGTCGTCGACGCCGAACCCATCCGAGGCAAAGCACGTGCCACCAGCACCGTCGTGCAAGTCTATCTACGCAATCCCAACGACCCCCAAGGACCCGTCAAGAGCCTCGTCGGATTTGCCCGAGTGCGTGTCTCCCACACCAGTAGCGAAGGTACCTTTTTTAGCATCCCCATCGACCCCGACCTGCTACGTACCTTCGACGAGACGACCCAGCAGACAGGCATCCTCACCCACGGACTGCCCTACGAGTTGCAGGTAGGCTTCTCGTCCGACGACAAAGACCTCATCACCATCCCCTTCAGTTATTAAACATCCATGAAAATCATCTGTATAGCCAAGAACTATCCCGCCCACGCCGCCGAGATGCGTCCACGAGAGACCTTCCTTCCCGAAGGACAGAGCAACATTCCCACCGAGCCGGTCATCTTCCTCAAACCCGACAGCGCGTTGTTGCTCAAACACCAACCCTTTTTCTATCCCGACTTCAGTCACGACATCAACTACGAGCTCGAAGTGGTGGTACGCATCTGTCGTGTAGGCAAGTCCATCGAACCCCGTTTTGCCCATCGTTACTACGATTCGCTGGCCCTCGGCATCGATTTCACGGCTCGCGACCTGCAGGGACAGTTCAAAGCCAAAGGGCAGCCTTGGGCATTGGCCAAAGGGTTCGACGGCAGTGCCGTCCTCAGCGAGTTCATCCCCTTGGAGGGTCACGACATCAACAACCTCGAATTCCATCTGATGCACAACGGCAAGGAGGTGCAGCACGGCAACACCCGCGACATGTTCTTCCCCACCGACACCATCGTCAGCTATGTCTCGCAGTTCATGACACTCCGCACAGGCGACCTCATCTATACAGGCACACCCGCAGGCGTGGGACCCGTACAGGTGGGCGACCTGTTGGAGGGCTACCTCGAAGGCAACAAGATGCTCGAGTGTCGAATCAAGTAGTGTGTGACTGGCAACGGGGACAGATACCCTTCACCATATAGTTGATGGAATGGGCGTCGAAGCCCTCGGGCAATTCGACCATCGGGATGCCTATTTCCTCGAAACAGACAGTCTTCTGACAGCGTTCGCAATAGAAATGGACGTGCATATCCTCGAGCGAGTGGTGACTCGTCGAGCAGCACAGTTCGTATTTGATGCTGCCGCTTCCGTCCTCAATAGCGTGTACCACATCGTGGTCGCGGAAAGTGGTCAGCACACGGAAGATGCTGCTTTTGTCCATTGTAGGCAGTTTGTCCTCCAACTCGAGCAGATTCACCGGTGCGTGGCGTTCCGCTATCGCACGGAGCACCAACAAGCGGTTGGCGGTGGGTCTCACCCCCTTCTGTACAAGCAGAGACTCTTGGTCGGTATTGTTCATCATGTGACAGATAACGGCAGACGCTGCACTTTATTGCACAAAACAACAAACGGCAACCCGTGCAGGTTGCCGTTTGTTCGTCAGGACCCTATCGCCCAACTGTTAACCGTCCATCCCACTGTTGTCTCCGCTTCCGCCTTGTCCGTCGGCAGCGAAGGTGGCGGTGTAGGTAGCGTCGGCGTCAGCCGTCACGGTGATGCTTGCCGTGGTGCGTCCGTTGCTCCAGCTGACGAAGTGGTAGCCCTCGTTGGCCGTTGCGGTGAGGGTCACGCTGGCACCCTGCACATAGGTGCCGCCACCCGAGACAGAGCCCATGGAGGCGTCGTTGGCGTTGGCCGTGATGGTGACGTTGGTGGTGACAGCAGGCTCTTGGCTATTGTTGCCGCTCTGCTGACCATTGCCAGCATTGTCAAGAGTGACCGAGGCGAGGTATTGAGAGCGACCACAGCGGTAGGAGCCATCTTTGGTGCGAAGCATCATGGTGAGAGCATAGCCATCATTTTCGTTGCGTTGTGCACCGTCAGCACTACGGAAATAGCTAAGACCCTCATCGGTCAGCGACATCGGCACCGCATAAAGGTGTACCACATTGCCCGACGATGCATCGTTAGTATCGAGGCTGATGGCGAGGTCGTCAGTGGACAGCACATCGAATACCGTGTGCGTGTAGATGCCCAGAGAGGTGTCAAAGACCACGGCAATGACCATCACCGCATCCACCTTCTCTGGCAAATCACCTACAATACCGGTCACAATACCACCACTGGCCGTCACACCACTAACAGTAAGCGGTGCCGATGCACCCTGAGAGAAGAGCAGATCTGACGCATTGAGCGATGCTGTGATGCCCATTGTCTTATACTGAAATAGGTTGACACATTTAGGAACAAAATAAATGTGTTAAAGTATGAGATATTTAAGAAAACAAACACCGAAAG
>CAJOQB010000141.1 GCA_905236405.1 uncultured Bacteroidales bacterium | reverse complement strand
TTTCAGGAAAAGGGCAAAAAACTGTCAACCAAAATCAGGAAAAGACAACTAACTGTCACACTGTCCCAGTGTCACACTTGCACGAGACAAGTTGTGTCTTTTCTTGATTTTTTGGGTGACAGTCAGTAAAAATTGGGTAAAAATGCATTATTTTGGGTGAAATGCACACCCCGATTAGGTTGACAGTTTTTGCCCTTTTTCTGAAACGGTTGTCTTAGAAGTAGTACCCCAAGGTGACAGTGTAGGTGTTTTTCCGTGCGCGGGGCATTCCTGAGGCGGTGTCGAACAAGGTGAAAATCTGATTGTACCAAGTGCCTTCCACTTGCCATCTGCCTCCGAGACGCATTCCGAAGTTGAACACCCAACCCATCTGGTGAGGGTCGACGCTGAGGCTGTACGGAGGATTGGCGGCAGGCACATTGCCCGAGAATTGTCCGTTGAAGGTGTATCCAAAGTATCCGCCCAAACCGGCGAACACGCCGATGCCGACATCGTGAACACCTAACTGTAATATCAGCGGAACCATCAAGGTGTGCTGTTCAAGGGTGTAACCTTGGCCGAAAGCGTCGTCTGCAGCGGGGAGCGGACAGCGGCTATAGAGGTATAATGCACTGGTGCGGAGGGTGAGGTTCTCGTTGAAGTTGTATTGCATCGTCAGCCCGCCTTGTCCGCCGTACATCGGCTTGCCTGTGAAGGTGGCGTCGGGGTAGACGAGATAGCTTGTGTTGTATCCACCTATCAGTCCTATCTCGAAACGAGGTGTGCTGTGCTTGGGTGCCAGCCGTCCGGAGGCCAGTTTGCCGTCGCGTTGCGATGCAGCCATTGTGGCGGCCACGAGGTAGTTGGTGATGTTGTCGAGACCTTCGTAGTCAATCAGGTCGGCATCGTCTTCGGGTTTGTGGTAGGGCGATTTGAGACCTGTGGTGACAGCCAGCGTGGGGATGCCTGCTTCGGCGAAGGGGCCTGTGTCGGTAGCTGTGAACAGCGAATTTTCGAACGGTTTGAAGTGTGTCTTTATATCGACGCCGTTGTTCTTTGGCGATAGCATCGAATTGTGGTCGCGAATGGTGCCTGTGCCCTGAAGCTCCAGTTCTCCGTTGGCTTTGTACCATCCCACCATATCGACGCTCATCATGAGTTTGACTTTGTCGAGTATGTCCCTTCTCCTCAGTTCTTTGACCAGTTCGTTCGAGCCGATGAGCCCTGCTTCCTCGGCGTCGAAGGCACAGATGATGACGCTGCGTTTCAGCTTGTTCTGTTGTGCCAGCAGCTGACGTGCAATCTCGAGCAGGCACGAAGACCCCGATGCGTTGTCGTCGGCACCGTTGTATATCTTGTCGTTTTTCACGCCCACGTGGTCGTAGTGGGCGCCCATCACGATGTACTCGTCCTTAAGCACGGGGTCATTGCCCTCGATGAGGGCCACGAGGTTGGTGAAACTGCCTTCGGAATGTTTGAAAGGCATACGGTAGTTGTTGTCGAACATGGGTTTCAACCCCATCTGCTGCCATTGGCTGACGATGTAGTCGGCGGCTTTGCGTCCGTCGTCGGTGCCCGCTTTACGTCCGCGGAGGCTGTCCGAGGCAAGGGTGTATAGATGTTGCTCCAGCCGTTGGCGCTGGCTTTCCTGCCCGTGGGCGACGCCGCACAACAACGTGACGGCAAGAATGATGACAAGTTTTCTCATGATAGGCATTGTTTATAAGAAAAGGTTTCGCCGCATCCAATCGCAGGCACGGCGGCTGAAAGAGACTGCGAAGAGTGGCAAGCCGAGGGCTACAAGCGGTATGACAGCGTATATCGACCAGGTGATGGTGTGCTTGATGGTGAGGTCAATGGCGGTAGAGAGCAACGCCAAAAGCAGGAAAAGAAGTCCTCCGCGACGTATCACGATCATCTTTTTGTTGCGAACGACAAGTGCAAAGAGTTCGGTGATGATAAATGTCCACAACGTCACCGGAAGGGCGATGGGCAGATACCATCCAGAGGCACCCGAGACGGCGTGGATGGCCAGCAGGATAAGGGCGGTGGAGAGGCCGTCGACGGCGATGTAGATATAGGGCGACAGCTTCGGACAGGCGACGGGGAACACGATGAACGTGCACAGATAGAGCACTCCGCTCAGCACGTAGAGCGACCAAGAGAGACCTGGCTCGATGAGGAGGTCGATGGTTAGCGTGACCAGCACAGGGACAATGAGGAAGAAACTGATGAGAACGACTGCAAAACGGTGGTTTATCGGTCGGTGGTCTTCTTCCTTTGGGAAAGTGGGTATGGTGTCGGTGGTCAGACGCGACGGGTCGATGACGGGTGTGCCGCACAAGGGACAGCTGTTCTCGCTGTCGGCCAGTTCTACTCCACAATGTACACAGTATGACATATTCAATTCCTCCTGTTGCTTTCTACCCTCACTGGCACTCCCATCCGCACCAACGAGCGGAAGAAGCATCTTTCCACATCGCTTTCTGCCATTGTACGGGTGAAGTTGAGTGAGGTTTGGTTGTAATAACTTATGGTGGCCATCTGGGTGATGGCGCTGGTGGAAGGACCGAGCAGGAAATCGAGCCGTTCCACGTAACGCTGCATCTCTTCTGGCAGGTTGACAAGGCCGATGTTGGTAAGGGTCGAACTGATGTAGCGTTTGCCCTCGTAGTTGTATATCGACCGCATGATAGGGTTCTTCAACACCAACGGAAGCATCCTTATTACAAGGGTTTTCTCCAATGCCACGTTGCCCGAGAAACGACCTCTCAGCTGTTTCTCTGTGAGGCCGAGTTTCATGGTGTGGTGGGTCTGCGAGATAATCTCGTCTAATGTGTGTTCACCAAGCCGTGTGTCGATGCCGACGTTGATGTAGGACGAGAAGTTGCGTAGCGACTTGCTGTTGAAATAGGGTCGCAGATTGACGGGTACCGATACTTTCACCTGTCTCCGCCGTCGTACTTTCGATCGGTCACCGCGTTGCACTTCGGCGATGGCCTGTATCAGCAGAGCGGTCAGCAGCTCGCCCAGCGTGGCGTTGTGCTGCCGAGCGAGTGCCAGTAGTCGGTCGGTGGGCGCTGTACCCGATGTGAGTATCACCTCCTCGCGTGGGATATGGGTTCCCTGCAGGGTATAGGCAAGGGGTTCCTTGCGGCTGATGGATTCGTCGCTGGCGTGACGAAGGAAAGCATCCTCCATTTCGTCGGGTGACGGGTCGGCAGAACAATCGAGGATTCTCTCGCCTTTCGGGATCTCCGCTCCATAACGCAGACGCAGGTATTCTCGCACCATAGTGAGCAGGAATGTCAGCCCTCCGGTGCCGTCGCTCACAGCGTGGAAGAACTCCACAGCGATACGGCAGTGGTAGCAGCGCACGCGGAACAGGAAACCGCCCGACTTCCGCGAGTCGATGCGGAGCATGGGGTTGCGGACGTCCACCTCGATGGTCGGAACTCCCTCCACCGACTCTAACCGATACCAGAACAAGCCTGCTTTCAGTCGGCATGCCATCGTTGGCATCCGTCGTAGCACGTGGACAAGCGCTTCGTTCAGCACCTCAACATCCACCTCCTCGTTCAGCGTGGCCGAAAGGCGGAATATCGGGGCCCAACGACTTGTCTGTGCAGCGGGATAAATCTTTGCTGCATTGTCCAGTTTATACCAGTTGTTTCCCATTTCAGCACAAAGTAACGCGGAATCGGTTGTGATATTGTGCTGAATGTTTCGAAGACTATCGCGAGGAGACTCGCAGCGCCCGCATGGCGTTGAGAACGGCGATAATCATGATGCCGACATCGGCGAAGATGGCAATCCACATGTTGGCGATGCCGAGGGCGCCTAACAGCAGGCAGGCGAGTTTGACGGAGAGGGTCATGATGATGTTCTGCCATACGATGGTCATGCAGCGTCGTGCGAGACGGATGGCGAGAGCAATCTTCGACGGGTCGTCGTCCATCAGCACCACATCGGCGGCTTCGATGGCGGCGTCGCTGCCCATGCTGCCCATAGCGATACCCAAGTCGGCACGCGAGAGGACGGGTGCGTCGTTGATTCCGTCGCCGACAAAGGCGAGGGACTCTCCCTTCTGCTTGTCGTCCAACAGCTGTTCGAGACGATGTACTTTGTCGGCGGGCAGCAGTTGGGCGTACACTTGGTCGATGCCAAGATTGGCAGCCACCCGTTGTGCCACCTCGTGGCTGTCACCGGTAAGCATGACGGTGCGTCGCACTCCCACTTCGTGCAGCTGTTCGACCGCCTGTCGGGCGTTGGGCTTCTCGATGTCGCCCATGACAATATGGCCGATATAACGTCCGTCGACAGCCATATGGATGAGGGTGCCAGGCGTGTGGCAATGACAGGCTTCGATGCCCATTTGCGACATCAGCTTGTCGTTGCCAGCAGCCACACGATGTCCGTCGACAAGGGCGGTGACCCCGTGTCCGCTCATCTCTTGTATGTCGCTGACCCGAGTGTGGTCGATGGGGCGACCGTAGGCTTTCTGCAGGCTTTTGCTGATGGGATGCGACGAGGCACTCTCAGCCAATGCCGCCAACTCAATCAGTCGTTGGCGTTGGGCTTGGTCGTCGTGATCGTGGTCGTTGGGGTCGTGGATGGTGTTGACTTCAAAGACACCGAGCGTAAGGGTGCCTGTCTTGTCGAACACCACATGCTTCACTTTGGCAAGGGTCTCCACCATGTTGGCTCCTTTGATGAGGATGCCTCTGCGGCTGGCGCCGCCGATACCAGCAAAGAAGCTGAGGGGAATGCTGATGACAAGGGCGCAAGGACAGCTGATGACAAGGAAGGTGAGGGCGCGATAAATCCATACGCTCCACAGCGGGGAAAGGCCCATCGTGAGCATACTAACCAAAGGCGGTATGGTGGCCAGCAACAATGCGGCGATACATACCACAGGGGTGTAGACGCGAGCGAAACGGGCGATGAAGTCTTCGGATTTGGATTTGTGGGTGGAAGAGTCTTCCATCAGCTCCAGTATCTTGCTGACGGTGGATTCACCGAACGCTTTTGTGGTGCGTACTTTGACGACACCCGTCAGGTTGATACTGCCGCTCACAATCTCGTCGCCCTCATGGACATCACGGGGTAACGACTCTCCGGTGAGTGCCGATGTGTTGAGCGAGGTGTGTCCCTCGAGCACGATGCCGTCGATGGGCACTTTCTCGCCAGGGCGTACCACGATGGTGCTGCCCACACTCACCTCGTCGGGGTCGACACGAACCACTTGCCCGTCACGCTCGATGTTGGCATAGTCGGGGCGTATGTCCATCAGTTCGCTGATGTTGCGGCGGCTCTTGCCCACGGCATAGCTTTGGAAGAACTCTCCCACTTGGTAGAAGAGCATTACGGCCACAGCTTCCAGATAGTCGCCGCTATGGCTGTATACAGCCAAGGCGAAAGCACCCACCGAGGCGATGGCCATAAGAAAATTCTCGTCGAAGGGGCGACCGTGAAGGATGCCGCGGAGTGCTTTCCACAGGATGTCGTATCCTATAATAAGGTATACGGCCAGATAAGCTGCCAGCCGTAGCCAGCCTTCTGTGGGCAGAAGGAGAAGCAGCCCTGTCAACAGGGCTGTGGCGACGATGCGGACAAGCATGGTGCGTTGTTTCTTGTTCATAGGGCAAAGAGGGATAGGCTGGTTTACAGTATCTCGAAATCGGGCTCGATGCGACGGGCAGTCTTCTTCACCTGCTCCATGATGGCGTCGGTGTCGGCTCCTTCAGCGAAAGTGATTTTCATCTTTTGGGTCATAAACGAGACGACGGCGTTCTCTATACCTTCGATTTTCTTGATGGCGGTTTCCACTTGATTGGCGCAGTTGGCACAATCCACTTCGATTTTAAAGTTCTTTGTCATATTGTATAATTTTTATTTGTTATTCAGTTGTTTGTATGAATACTGTTTGTTGTTTTCGATGATGCAAAAATACGGTCAACCCTGTGCAACTCGGTTGCATACCGTCGCGAGGAGGAATGTCTGCAACTTGGTTGCATAGAGACAACCGTTTTTGTCATACTCCGAGCCGTAGTCGTTCGTTTTTCTGTCATTTCGTCATTTCGATGTGGGTTGGAACGGAGGTTGATAGGGAGAGGTGATGTTAATGGAAAACAAATAAACCTAAATAAATATGAATCTGAATAATTTTACAATCAAATCGCAACAAGCCGTCCAAAAAGCACAAGAAATTGCCCTCAGTCGCGAGCACCAAAGCATCGAGACATCGCACTTGCTGAAGGGCATTCTCAGTGAGGACGAGAATGTGACACCCTATCTGTTGAAGAAGCTGGAGGTGAACGTACCCCGCATGACCAATGCATTGGACGCCATCATCAACTCCATTCCGCGTGTTAGCGGAGGCAGCCAATACCTGAGTGGTGACGCCAACAACGCACTCATCAAGGCGGCTCAATTTGCCAACGAGATGGGCGACGAGTTTGTCTCGATAGAACACCTGCTGCTGGGCATCATCAGCGGTCGCGACACTACGGCACAGCTGTTGAAAGACAATGGGGTAGGGGAGAAGGCCTTGCGTGCCGCCATCGCCGACCTTCGCAAAGGCAGCAAGGTGGGGTCGCAAAGTGCCGAGGACACCTACAATGCCTTGAACAAATACGCCAAAAACCTCAACCAACTGGCATTGGCAGGGAAGCTGGATCCCGTTATCGGACGTGACGACGAGATTCGTCGTGTGCTGCAAATCCTCTCGCGACGCACCAAGAACAACCCTATCCTTATTGGCGAGCCAGGTGTCGGAAAGACCGCTATCGCAGAAGGTTTGGCACAGCGTATCGTCAGCGGCGATGTGGCTGAGAATCTGAAAAGCAAGACCATCTATTCTTTGGACATGGGTGCGTTGGTGGCTGGTGCCAAATACAAAGGTGAGTTTGAGGAACGTCTGAAGAGTGTCATTCGTGAAATCAACGAGGCCGATGGCGAGATAATCCTCTTCATCGACGAGATACACACCCTGGTGGGTGCCGGTGGAGGCGAAGGTGCTATGGATGCCGCCAACATCTTGAAGCCAGCGTTGGCTCGTGGCGAGTTACGTGCCATCGGAGCCACCACGTTGGCCGAATATCAAAAGTATTTCGAAAAAGACAAAGCATTGGAACGCCGTTTCCAAAGCGTGTTGATTGACGAGCCTGATGTGGCCGACACCATTTCCATCCTTCGTGGCTTGAAAGAACGCTACGAGGTGCATCACAAGGTGCGTATCAAGGACGAGGCCATCATTGCAGCTGCCGAACTCTCCAACCGATACATCACCAACCGCTTTCTCCCCGACAAGGCCATCGACCTCATCGACGAGGCTGCCGCCAAACTCCGTCTGGAGATTGACTCGGTGCCGGAAGAACTCGACGAGATAGAACGCCGTATCCGTCAGCTGGAGATTGAACGTGAGGCCATCAAGCGCGAGGACGATCAGGACAAGTTGCAAAAACTGGTCAGTGAGATCAGTATGCTCAACGAGCAACGCAACCAGATGAAGGCCCGTTGGCAAAACGAGAAGACCATCGTGGAGGACATCCAAACCGAGGTGAAAAACATCGAGAGTTACAAGTTCCAAGCGGAGCAAGCCGAGCGTCAGGGCGACTACGGAAAAGTG
>CAJOQB010000140.1 GCA_905236405.1 uncultured Bacteroidales bacterium | reverse complement strand
TTGGAGAGGTCGTCGAGACGCTGCGTGGTACGGATAATCTCGTCGCTGCAGTCGAATCCCTCCAAGTCCTGATAGCGTTCCACTCCGCCCATGCCGCTGTTGCGAACCCCGTCGGGGATGGGTTCGGCGTCGAAGATGGTACGATAAATGTTGTCGTCGCGATTCTCCAAGTCGGCCAGCACCATCTCGTCGCGTTGCAGGCGGTCGTTGAGAATCTTCATCTGTCGTTTGTATTGGGCGATTTCCCGCTTCATGTTGCGCTCCTTGGGCGAGTCGATAAGATTCATGCCCAGTATGAAAAGCACCACACCCAACACGATGCCGAAGGCCACGGCAAACGAGACCTTCTTCAGTCGGTCGCGGAGCGAAACAACCACCTTCTCATAAGAGAGGGTGTGAGGATTGTACTTATAGGTGTGCTTACTTTTAAACAGAGAGGCAATGGAATCTTTCAAACTCAATGGGCGTTCCTTTCTTTTATTTGTTAGTATTCAAAATCTTTACTGAAGTCAAACTTGTCTTTGAAGTCGTTGATGGCCTTCACAAAGTCCATGGCAGGACCGGTGCGGTTGACGAAGAACACCAAACCGAGCTGCGAAATGCCGATACAACCCACCACTCGTTCACGACCCGTGGTAGCGAAAAGGGTACTGGCAGCATCGGTATGCACGTAGTCTTGATGACCCTTGTGGTGTTTCTTTTTCTTCTTTTTCGACGAACCGAAGGTAGGCGTCACATCCAAGGTGTTGAGGTCCACCACCGAGAATTCAAAGTCGACGTCTTTGAGGGAGAACCAATCGAAATCGACATTGGAGCGAGCACGGATGATACCTGCAGGATAGAAATAATAATGCAGACCCTCGCTGTCACGCATCACCGGCGTGTCGAAAGGACTGTGTACATAGTCGAATACACCCAAATCGAAGAACACCTGCCGATAGGAATCACCCTCCTCGGTGCTGACCACATGCCACAAACGACGTGCCTGTGCCAACAGTTCAAAGGTTTCGACCACCTTTTGCCAATAGGGACGAGTCTCGTCCGTAAGGGTATTGGCGATATCGCCCTGAGACGACTTGACATCGTGTTGCAGAGTGGCATAGCGGCCTTTGTACTGCGAGAGCACACTGGAGTAAAATTTGTTGGAGCGGTCTTTGTGCAGTTTGTCCTTGATGCCACGCATACAACGATCCACCATCTCGGCCTCTTTGGCGATGAGCAAGGTGCTCAGGTAACGCGAAAGGAAGTCGCTCCTATTGCCCGTCGATTGTTTGATAGCAGCCTCGACAGCCTTTTGCTCACGCTCGAACGAAGGTTCTTTGCGGGCAATAAGCGTCCACAGGTTCTGCTTGGTGACCTTTCGCTGTTCGCGGACAAAATGACGATAACTGGAACTGTCGCTGGGACGAGCGAAGAACCCTGTACCAGGATGTATACTGGGGATGTATTGTCCTGTCTTGGTCACCGTTTCATAACGGCCTCTGACACCAAAGGTGGAGAAGAAGAAATGTGGATCCACTTTCACCTTCAGTCCATCGGCTACCGAAACACGTTTGGCAAATAATTTTTCTATCTTCATCGGTAATATTGTTATGATTGATTATCCATGAATGGCTTTGCCGTAAGCAGCTTCGATAGCTTCCATAATGGCCTCGCTCATGGTGGGGTGAGGATGGATGGAAGCGGCCACCTGATGGGCAGTAAGGCCGTTCTGTCGTGCCGACACCAAACCGGCAATCATCTCGGTGACATTGTCGCCGCAAAGGTGGGCACCCAGTATCTCGTCGGTGTTCTTGTCGATAATCATCTTGACAAAACCGTCGGTGCTGCCTGCAGCCGTAGCCTTGCCACTTGCTTTGTAGAAGAACTTGCCCACCAATATCTCTTTGCCAGCCTCGAGGGCTTTCTTCTCGGTGAGACCCACGCTGGCCACCTCGGGCGAGGTGTAGGTGCAACCAGGAATATTGCTGTAGTTCACCTTCTCGGGGTTGCCGCCACAGATGTGTTCCACGCAACAGATGGCCTCGGCACTGGCCACATGGGCCAAAGCGGGACCGTGGACCACGTCGCCGATAGCATAGTAGCCCGGCACGTTGGTCTGATAGTAGTCGTCGACACCAATCTTGCCACGTTCGAAGGCGATACCCGTCTCTTCAAGACCCAGGTTCTCCAAGTTGGTGATAACACCCACTGCCGAGAGAACCACCTCGCTGTCCACCAACACCTCGTTGCCTTTCTTGTCCTTGATATGCACATGACAGATGTCGCCATCGATATCCACTTTCTCGACGCTGGCGCTCATCATCACCTTCATGCCCATTTTCTTGAAGCTGCGGGCCATCTGTGCCGATGTGTCTTCGTCCTCGTTGGGCAGGATGGTGGGCATGAACTCCACCAAGGTCACCTGTACACCGATGCTCTGATAGAAGAAAGCAAACTCGCTGCCAATGGCACCCGAGCCCACCACCACCATCGAGGCAGGTTTCTTGGGCAACGTCAACGCCTGGCGATAGCCGATGATATGCTCACCGTCCTGCGGCATGTTGGGCAGGTTACGACTGCGAGCACCTGTGGCGATGATGATATGGTCGGCCTCGTAGACGGTGGTGTTTCCGTCTGCATCAACAACTGAGACCTTATGGTCGGGCATCACTTTGCCCGTACCCATAATGATGTCGACATTGTTCTTCTTCAACAAGAACTGGACACCCTTGCTCATCGTCTCGGCCACACCGCGACTGCGTTGCACCATGGCCGATAAGTCAGCCTCGGCACCCTGCGACTGAACACCATAGTTGGCACTGTGGTTGATATAGTTGTACACCTGTGCACTCTTCATCAACGCCTTGGTGGGAATACATCCCCAGTTGAGGCAGATGCCTCCCAGGTTTTCGCGTTCCACCACAGCTGTTTTCTTGCCCATCTGGGCACCTTTGACGGCAGCCACATAGCCTCCCGGGCCGCTGCCGATGACAATAATGTCGTATTTCATAGTCTTATTATATTATATTCAATATTTATATACTCGACAAAAAGTTAAATGCTCACTATCAGTGTGCAAACCAATACCGTCACGCCATAAAGCGACAACGATAGCGACTGCAAATATACAATTGTTTTTTTGATTGTCAACGCTTGCCGCGAAAAAAATGGCTAAAAGCATTTTTGAGCATGTCTCTTTCGACATGAAATAGCGATTGTCTACAAGTCCCATTTTTCGTTTTTCACCTCTTAAAGTCATCGAAAAAAGAGACCATTTGACAATAAATAGCAAAAAAATACAAAGCATTATTCTTAATGAATATCAACACACTAATCACTTCAATAAATATTTTTGTCAAAAAAAACATGATGGAATAAAAAAAGTTACTACTTTTGCACCCGATTTCGAGAGAACAAACACATCCTGTTTATGCCACATTCGTCTAGCTGGTCCAGGACACGACACTCTCACTGTCGAGATCAGGGGTTCGAATCCCCTATGTGGTACGACAACAGCCTTCACGCAGTGTGAAGGCTGTTTTTGTTTGTACAGGCGAATGTTGGAATGCTCACTGCCGACTGCGGGACTTCGGACAGCCGTCTGCAGAGGTTCACACAGCATAGCAATTACCCTCGGAAGTGCTATGCTGCGACCCCTCCCACAGGCGCCTGTGGGAGGTAAAACACCCGCCTCCTTGGACCCCTTTGTTAATCGATTTTAACACTGCCTCCCAAATCACGGAAAAGAGGTGAAAAACAGTGGTTGTTGAAAAAACTGTTTGTAACATGACGAACAACCACTCGGAATATCAGAAAAAAAACTTATCTTTGCATTGTCGGACTATGTTTCTCTCTCGAAGTTACGACAATAATAATCAACCCGCTACGTCTCATATGATGCGTAGTATTGGTTATTGTAAACAACAAAAAACATAAAATAATAAATATTAAACAAGATATATGGATATATCAATTGTTGTCCCCCTCTTCAACGAGGACGAGTCGTTGCCCCACTTGGCAGAATGGATTGACCGCGTGATGAACGAGCATCACTTCAGTTACGAAGTCATCATGGTCGACGACGGGTCGAAAGACAATTCATGGAAAGTCATTGAACAATTGCGTCAGCAGAATCCCTGCTACAAAGGCATCAAGTTTCGTCGCAACTATGGCAAGAGTGCCGCCCTCAATGTCGGCTTCGGCCATGCCCAAGGCGATGTGGTCATCACCATGGACGCCGACTTGCAGGACAGTCCCGACGAGGTGCCTGAACTCTACCGCATGATTAAAGAAGAGGGCTACGACTTGGTGTCGGGTTGGAAGAAAGTGCGCTACGACTCCAAACTGGCCAAAAACATTCCATCCAAGTTCTTCAATTGGACCACCCGCAAGATGAGCGGTATCTACCTTCACGACTTCAACTGCGGTCTGAAAGCCTACCGTCACGATGTGGTGAAGAGCATCGAGGTGTACGGCGAGATGCACCGCTACATCCCTGTCATCGCCAAATGGGCCGGCTTTGGCAACATCGGCGAGAAGGTGGTGCAACACCGAAAACGCCAATACGGTGTAACCAAGTTCGGTCTGAACCGCTTCATCAACGGTTACCTCGACCTAATGAGCATCATGTTCACCTCCAAGTTCGGCAAACAGCCCATGCACTTCTTTGGCCTTATCGGCACTGGCAGCTTCCTGCTGGGCTTTATCGCCTTCTTGGTGGTGTTCATCAAGAAAGTGGG
Source organism: uncultured Bacteroidales bacterium (assembly GCA_905236405.1). Taxonomy (GTDB): domain Bacteria; phylum Bacteroidota; class Bacteroidia; order Bacteroidales; family P3; genus Colimorpha. The sequence goes on along the minus strand of CAJOQB010000140.1, from coordinate 10,789 downwards.
CGGTCATATATCGCTCACCAACAGCGTGTGGTTCTATATGGCACTCTTCTTCATGGTGATTGGCACCATCCTCTTCCTGGCTGGTTTCATCGGAGAACTGGTGTGCCGCAATTCCTCCACCCGCAACCAGTATCTTATTGAGAAAGAACTGCTCGATTAATGAAACACCGTTCCATACGCAGCATCGCGCCATCGCCCGACAGTGCCCTTTTTCTGGACCGCGACGGTACGTTGAACGTGCGGTTAGTCGATGATTATGTGAAACGTCCCGAAGAGTTTGTATTCATTGACGGTACCCTCGAGGCGTTGGCAATACTGTCGCAACGTTTCGCCAACGTGTTCATCGTCACCAACCAACAAGGTATTGGCAAAGGACTGATGTCGGTGCAAGATCTTGAAGACATCCACCGACCCTTCCTCCAACAGGTGGAACAGGCCGGAGGTCGTATCGACAAAATCTATTTCTGCCCCAATCTGAAGTCGGACCACTCGTTTAACCGTAAACCCAGCATCGGCATGGCACTCCAGGCTCGTCACGACTATCCAAACATCAACTTGAAGCATAGCATCATGGTAGGCGACAGCCGAAGCGACATGCTCTTTGGCCGTCGTGCCGGCATGACCACCGTCTTGGTGGGCGACGAGACACAGATAGCCCATAGCGACGCCCATCTGGTGGACCGCTACCACCCTACCCTACTGGACTTTGCACAAGCACTCGACAAAGAATAATCGCACAACACCATGCAGTTCCGTCCCGACAACCCCATCTCGCCCAAGAAGCACAAAGAACGCCGTCGCCAACGGCGCTGGTTCTCGTTGCCGATGGTGACGACAATGACGTTGGTGCTGCTGGGTGCCGGAGCCATCTACGGATTCCAGCATCGCGACGGCAACACCTCATCGAAGGTGTCGCTTTTAGAGCCTGTCGAGACCCATTTCAAACACAACCGCATCAACCACCGAAACCTCGAGATGGTGGAACGTACACGACTGCGTCGTTCCGAGATACCAAGGTTGGACCTCAACACAATGTCGTATGCCGAACTGTTCAACGACACCAATTCCACCCAACGTGTGGAAGCCGTACGCAATGGACTGAAGAACCCCGAGGCTGTCACCAACCTCGACGCATGCAGCGAGTTGTTGCGTATAGGTAGCAACGAACTTTATGTGGTCGACACCATGTATTTCTCCAAACTCTATTTGGTCCCTGAAGCGGTGTTGCTGATGGACATGATTGGCGAACGTTTCCAAGAAGTCATGGCCGAGCACCATCCCGAATACCAACACATACGCCCCGTTGTCACCAGTGCCTTGCGAAGCAACCAAGATGTGACGAACCTGCGCCGACGCAATCGCAACGCCAGCGACTCATCATGCCATGTGTTCGGCACCACGGTCGACATCTCCTATACCCGATTCCTGACCGACGACGGCGACTATGCCATGGAACCTTTCCTTAAGCCCATGCTGGCGTTGACACTCTATGAACTCCGCCACGAAGGGCTCATCTATGTGAAACACGAACGACGTCAAGCCTGTTTCCACCTCACGTTACGTTCCACCAACTATTTAGGCAACGGCAAGAGCGAGACACGGCAGTACATCCAGCCCCACCGATGGGACCGCAAAGACCTGGGGCATCTGGCCATGCGTGCCAAACGTGACCCACAACGCATCACTACCACCACGACGCCTGTCTCCCGTCCTGCTTCGAACAAGAGGACCAAACAGAAACAATCACAAAACAAGCACAACGCTGCCTCAAAACCCACAGTTACCAAAAGCAAAAAGGCCAAGACCAACCAGTCGTCGCCCGACCGCTATCAGGTGGAACCCAGCCACAACTCACGCCGTCATGACAACGACGACCCTCGTGCCGAACGAATCTATGGCGGACTTATCGACGACGACAGCTATATCGTGCATTAACAATCAACATAACAACGAATATAAAACAACCAAGATATGTCACTTCAATGCGGTATTGTAGGATTGCCCAACGTGGGCAAATCGACCCTCTTCAACTGTCTGAGCAACGCCAAAGCCCAGGCCGCCAACTTTCCTTTCTGCACCATTGAACCCAACGTGGGTGTCATCACCGTGCCCGACGAACGACTGGCCAAACTGGTGGAGATAGAACATCCAGCAAGCGTGGTGCCCGCCACGGTCGAGATTGTCGACATTGCCGGCCTCGTCAAGGGTGCATCCAAAGGCGAGGGATTGGGAAACAAATTTTTGGGCGACATCCGCACCACCGACGCCATCATCCATGTGCTACGCTGTTTCGACGATGACAATGTCACTCATGTCGACGGCAGCGTGGACCCCATCCGCGACAAGCAGACCATCGACCTCGAACTACAGTTCAAAGACCTTGAGACTATTGAGAACCGCTACGCAAAAGAAGAAAAGAAAGCCCGTACCGGCGGCGACCCCAAAGCCAAGAAACTGGTGGAAGTGATGGATCTGTATCGCGACGCGTTGCTGTCCGGCAAGAGTGCACGTGTGGTGAAACTCGACGAAACACAACAAGAGGCCGCCAAAGACTTGATGTTGCTAACAGCCAAGCCCATCTTGTACGTATGCAACGTCGACGAAGGCTCGGTGGTCAACGGCAACCATTATGTCGACGAGGTAAAAGAGGCTGTCAAAGACGAAGAGGCTGAGGTGTTGGTCATCGGTGCCGGCATCGAAGCCGATATCGCCGAATTGGAGACCTATGAAGAGAAACAGATGTTCCTCGAAGACTTGGGACTCAAAGAGTCGGGCGTGAACCGTCTCATCAAAGCGGCATACAAACTGCTCAACCTCCAGACATTCCTTACCGCTGGCCCCAAGGAGTGCCGTGCATGGACATTCAAAAAAGGAATGAAAGCACCTCAGACTGCGGGCATTATCCATAGTGACTTCGAGCGAGGCTTTATTCGTGCCGAAGTCATCAAATACGACGACTATGTGACATTGGGCAGCGAGGCCAAATGCCGCGAAATGGGAAAGATTGCCGTCGAAGGGAAAGACTATGTGGTGCAGGACGGCGACATCATGCACTTCCGGTTCAATGTCTGACGGTCATATGCACAACCTAACGCTCTACAATAATAATTCACACTTGGCGTTATAAGTGTCATGAAAAGGAAACTGAATCATATTCTCCCACTGGTGGCCGCTGCCACCTTGTTGGCCTTGAGCGGTTGCTCCACACAGAAGGCCAAGTGGGCGAACATTCAGTATCACAACATCACATGCCACTACAACGTATGGTGGAACGGCAACAAGAGCCTCCGCACCGGCAAAGAGCAGTTGGAGAAACAAAGCACCGACGACTTCACTCAAATACTTCCCGTCTACAAGCTGGGCACTCGTCAGCAAGCCATGGGTGTCAACCAACAAATGGACCGTGCCATCGAAAAGGGTGTCAAGGGAGTGAAGAAGCACAGCATCTACCTGAAGGGAAAAGAGCATGTGCCGTATGTAAAGAAATGCTATCTGCTGACAGCCTACGGCTCGTTCTACAAACAAGACTATGCCGACGCTGCCAACACCTGTCGCATGATTGCCTCGCAATACAGCGGCACTCGCGACGCTGACGAAGCCCGCATCTTGTTGGCCCGCTGCATGACCCAGCAAAAACAGTACATCGATGCTGAGACGTTGCTGGATTTGATGGTGAACGAATACGGCAACAACGACTTCGACCCCAAGAACCTCGACAAGCTTTATCTGGCCATGGTGGAATGCACGCTGCCTCAAGAGAAATACAAAAAGGCTGTGCAATACATCCGACTGGCTCTCGACGAAACCAAAGACAGACAGGTGAAGGCTCGCCTTTACTACATCATGGGACAAATATACCAAGGATTAGACAAACGACCCACTGCACAGAAATACTTCAAGAAAGTGCTCAGCTGTCGTCCCGACTATGTACTGGACTTCAACGCCCGCATCAGCATGGCCTCGTGCAGCGATGTGAACCACACCAATCTTGTCGAGCAAGAAAAGATGCTCGACAAGATGCTGAAAGAACGCAAGTACGACGAGTTCAAAGACCAGATATACTACGCCAAAGGCGAGATGTACCTTGGTGTGAAAGATGCCCAGAAAGCATGCGACAACTACAAACTGTCAGTGGAAGCAGCCAGCAACAACCCTGCACAAAAAGCCAAATCGGCGCTCCGAATGGCTGATGTGCTTTACGATGTATATGAGAACTATGACCAGGCTCAGTCGTACTACGACACCGCCATGCATGTCATCACCATGGACTATCCTCACTACGACCAAATACGTGACCGTCATACTTTGCTTACACAATTAGTCGAATTCACTCGAAAGATTGAACTCAACGACAGTTTAATAGCTCTTGCCGATATGGACCCCAAGGCTCGCGAGGAAATGATTCTAAAGAAAATCGAGGACTTGAAGATTGCCGAAGAAAAAGCCAAAGAGGAAGCCCTGCTGGCTGAACTGAAGGCCGATGCCGCCAAGCAACAGTATTCGTTGGAGGGCGACTGGTATTTCTATAACCACAATACGGTACAAAAAGGCAAGGACACCTTCCGTCAACGATGGGGCAACCGAATTCTCGAAGACTACTGGTTCTTGAGCAACAAGGGACTGTTGGGTATGGGTGGCAGCCTGACCTCTTTCGACGAAGAGGAAGAGGAGACCGAAGTTGAGATGGACAGTATCACCCGCGACAGTATTGCCCAAGAGAACGCCCGCAAAGCCCTCGCTGCCAAAAACGACCCGAACAATCCACACAATGTGGCATACTACCTAAAAGATATGCCCACACGTCAGGGTCAACGCGACACTATGTACGCAGAGATAGCCACGTGTCTGCTCAACGCAGGATATATCTATTATGACGGCATAGAGAACACCGACCGCGCTTTGGAATGCTACATCCGCATGGCCACTGAGATTCCTGACGCTCCCGAGATTGAACAGACCTTCTTCCAGATGTATCGTATCTATGCCAAACAAGGCAACACGCCCAGTGCCAACTACTACCGAGACATGGTGCTGATGGGGTTCCCTGATGGCGACTACGCCAACTTGATACGCGACGACCAATACTATCTGGAACTGATTCGACGCAATGAACGAGCCAACGAGGAATATGCCAACATCTACAGTTTGTTCCGCCGCCGTCGTTACACCGACGTCATCGAACGGTCGCAAGCCGCCATGCGTGTGTACAACACCGAGCCGATGGTTGGCAAACTGCGCTACTGGGAGGCCATGGCCACCATGCAGACGGGCAACAGAGAACGAGCCATTGTGCTTTTCGACAGCATCGTCCGCGACTATGCCGACAGCTCAAAGATTGATACGTTGGCCAGAATGCAACTTGACTATCTAAAGGAAGACCCTCGCCTGGCCGAAGCCTTGGCCAACAATGGCAAGGACGAAACCATCACCGACGAGGATGAGGCTCGTGCCAAACAACGCGAGACCACACTCTCGCCCAACGACCTCAAGGCCAGCGGCGATGAGGAGGATCTGCCTGCAGCAAGCCAGATGTATCGTTTCCGCGAGAACATGCAACACTATGTGATGATTATCATCAATGACAAAAAGATTGTAGCCACACAGTTGCAATACAAGATTGCAGACTTCAACAGCAAGGAATACGCCAACATGGGCTACAAGTCGAACCCGATGATGTTCACCGACAGCACACAAATCATCACCATCCACCGTTTCAAGAATGCCGGCGAGGCAATGAAATACTACACTCACATCATGCTCGACGGCGGTCCTTTGAGCGAGTACGACCCGAAGGACTACACGGTCTATCCCATCTCGACACAAAACTACACCACCTTCTATCGCCAACGCGACTTGGATGCCTATCGACTCTTCTACGACCGTTATTACAAGGATCTCAAAGATTATTAATTCAAAATAACAGAACCGCTATGGCAAAAACATACATTGAACAGGACTACAGTTCCGTCAACACCATCTCGAATGGAACTGTCATCAAAGGCAACATCTCGGCCAACGGTGATTTCCGCATGGATGGCAATCTGCAAGGCAATATCACACTCAACGGCAAACTTGTCGTGGGAGAGACAGGCATTGTCAATGGCAATGTGGTATGCCAAAACGCTCATATCACTGGCAAGGTGGTAGGCAACATCACCGTGCAGGAGCTCCTTGAGCTGCAAGCCACCGCCAACGTGAAAGGCGACATCGTCATCAACAAACTCTCCATTGCCCCCGGAGCTGTCTTCAGCGGCACATGCCGTATGCTCGACGAGGTAAAGAAAGAGCAACAGATGGCCAACGAGAAGAATGAGAAGAAGTAAGCCTTCTTATGGGCAAAGAACTTAACAACTGGGCTCGTTATTCCTCCCTCGGCATCGAGATGGTCGTCATTGTCGGTGCATTCGTCTTTTTTGGCATCAAACTGGACGAACGCAACACGTTGACGTTTCCTCTTTGGACCGTCGTCCTCTCCATCTCCGGCATCGTGATAGCATTGATGCGTCTATGGAGGGAGACACAAATCGATGAGCCCGATAAGAAGCCAGACAAAGAGAAATCGACTGACGGAGAATCTCCCGACACAATATCATAGTCAAAAAAGCATGGAAACCTTATTCGAAACATGGGCAGGCGAACCCTGCATCAAGAAGACACCCATCTCAGCCAATGGGTCAAACCGACAGTATTTCCGCATGACAAGCGAGAACAAACGTTGCATCGGTTCATACAATGCTGATGTACGTGAGAATGAGGCTTTCTTCTATTTTGCAGACCAACTGCGGGAAAGGGGCATCCGAGTGCCAGAGATATACGCCATAAGTGCCGACCGCACTCGTTATCTGCAGCAAGACCTTGGTGACACAACGATATATTCATACATCTCCTCAAAAAGAGCCAACAACATCGATGTCACTGAGGACATCATCAATCTCTACACCCGTGCATTGGATGATTTAATCAATATACAGACGCTGGCACGGGATGTTGATTTCTCCTACTCCTACCCTCGCCCTTCGTTCGACCGTCAGTCGCTGCAATGGGATTTGAACTATTTCAAATACTACTTTCTGCGGATGGCCAACATCCCCTTCGACGAGCAGAAACTGGAAGACGACTATAGCCGTTTTATCGATTATCTGCTCGACGAGGACTGTTCCTATTTCCTGTATCGCGACTTCCAAGGCCGCAACATCATGATTTGTCCCGACAAGGAACTGTATTATATCGATTTCCAAGGCGCCAGACAAGGAGCCGCCCAATACGATGTGGCTGCACTGCTCTACAGTGCAAAAAGCGAAATTCCCCAAGAGATACGTGACCGACTGCTACAGTACTATATCGACAAGCTGTCTCAAACCGTCGCTATAGACAAAGAACGTTTTGCCGAGAAGTTCCATGGCTATGTCTTGGCAAGGATGATGCAGGCGATGGGGGCCTATGGCTATCGCGGCTTTTTTGAGAAGAAAGAGTATTTCCTGCGTAGCATTCCTTTGGCTGTTGCCAATCTGCGTAACGTCATCCGAGAGCATCCTCTATCGCTCGAGTTGCCCGAGTTGAACAAAGTATGGGAGAACATCGCCTACAACGACTTCTTCCAACCCCATGACGACAGGCTTAACGTACGCATCTTCAGTTTCTCCTACAAGAAAGGCATTCCTGTCGACAAGAGCGGCAACGGCGGTGGCTTTGTCTTCGACTGTCGTGCATTGCCCAACCCTGGACGTTACGACGAATATAAACAACTCACTGGTCTGGACCAACCCGTGATAGAATTCCTTGAAAGCAAGGAAGAGATTACCAATTTCCTGAATCATGTCACAGCCATCATAGACCACTCCGTCGAGGATTATACAAGTCGTGGCTTCTTCAATTTGATGGTCAATTTTGGTTGTACAGGCGGACAACATCGCTCGGTTTACTGTGCGGAACAACTGGCAAAACACATAAGGGAAAAATACGATTGTCGCGTTGTCCTTCGCCATCTTGAACAGCAAAAATAAAAAATAATAACAGTTTTTGTTTCTCATTGAGAAAAACTGTGTATATTTGCATTTCCAAAACATGAATAATAATTAAATAATGTATTAATAATGAAAGGTAAAACTATTTTACAAATTGTGCTGGCGTTAGTCATCGTGGGGCTTGCTTGGCTCCTTTACTCCAGCATTATGAAACCGGTTCGTTTCGACAACGAATTCAACACCCGTCGTGACGCTTGTGCCACCAAGCTGAAAGCCATCCGTACGCTCGAAGAGACTTACAAACTGACTTACGGACGTTACTGTGGCGACTTCGACACCCTTGTAGACAGACTGCTCAACGAGGACAGCCTTTTGGTTTCCCAGAAGCATTACAACTACGACAAGATTCCCGCCGATGTTGACTACACCGAAATGTCCGATGGTGAACTGATTAAGAAAGGCTATATGGAAATCCGCAAAGCCTACATCAACCCCATCGCTCAGCTTCGTGAACAAGGCAAACTGAAATATACCGACAAAGACGGTGGTGTTCACGAGTTCTCCGACGAGGAAATCAAGAACCTTCGCTATCTGCCCTACCCTGTCGGCACCCAAGATGAGTTCGAGCTCTCCGCAGGCCAGATTGACAAGGGCGGTCTGATGATGCCCGTCTTCGAATGCAAAGTCGACCTGCCTACTCTGATGAGCGACTGCGACGAACAGCTTGTCAAGAACCGTGTCGCCGAGATTGAAGCCGTCAGCGGCAAGTACGCCGGATGGAAAGTGGGTAGTATGACCGAGACTATTGTCGAAGGTAACTTCGAATAATCATCAGGTTATTCTCCACCAAGCTTTTTACTGCAAGTTGGCTTGGCTACAAAAGTGGCATCGCCAACTTGCAGTTTTTAAATCCACAACCCTTATACCGAAATCTTCAACAACCCCAACATCTTAACGCTATGCCGTATACACAACAACTTTTTATCAACACCGATAAAGAAGTTCCCGCATACGAAAAGAACCTGTCCATTTGCCTGACGGCAGATGGTTTTTCTTTCTCTCTTGTCTCCAACAAAGAGGAACTGCTCACACTGTGCAGCATACAGTGCCAATCCCAATCGATGTCCGACTGGACCAATGTCATCAAAGAAGTCTTCAATGCCCACAACATCCCCTTCTTTGGCTACAACAGCACACGACTGATTGTAGAGACCCAACAATACACATGGATTCCCGACCACCTCTACGATGCTGCCAACGACAGGAAATACCTTGACATGGTATGCAAGGTGAAGACGGGGCAAGCCATTTATTCCGAACACAACGAGGCTATTGGAGCCCACGCAATATTTGCAGCCGACAACACGGCTGTCTCAGCATTCAAGATCACCATTCCACGCATCGCTGTTGGTTGCCAGCAGAGTGCCTTTGCAGACAAGTATCTGCTGCAGAAGAGCGACCTCAAATCGCTGATGCTCGTCAATATCAGAGACAACATCGCAGACTTCACCGTGTTCTGCAACAAGAAGATGCAACTTTCCAACAGTTATTCATGCGACAATATTGAGGAGGTTTGCTACTACGGCCTTAACGTCATGAAGCAACTGAAACTGGAGAATGCAACACTTGAGACGCTCGTCTGCGGCAACATTGCCCCTGCACGGTTCGACTTCATGGCAAAGTTCTTCCCGCAACTCGATATCTACGATGGTCGTCCGCTACAGATGGGATGTCCCGAATTGCATACAGCACAGCGTTATCTCTATTCGACGGTTCTTTCATAATAGACGCTTGGTTAGATGCGTATCATTGCAGGAAATCTGAGAGGTCGACGACTCAACCCTCCCGTATCGCTACCCGTTCGTCCCACTACCGACATGGCTCGCGAAAGCCTGTTCAACATCCTGAACAACTATGTCGATTACGAGGATTGCACCGTCATGGATCTCTTTGCCGGCACCGGTGCCGTGTCGATGGAGTTTGTGTCACGTGGTGCAAAGGAGGTCACCTCCATCGATATCAATGCCCAATGCACCGACTTTATAAAATCGACAGCACGACAATTCGGTGTTGAGAACATCCATGTAGTGCGAGCCGATGTAATGGATTTGATAAAGCGAGCTTACAAAAAGTTCGACATCATCTTTGCCGACCCTCCTTATGCACTTCCCGAACTGCCGACATTACCCGATAGAATCTTCGAGAAAGAGCTGCTTACCCCTGATGGTATCTTCATACTCGAACATCCTGCACAATACTCTTTCGTCGAGCATCCCCACTTCTGGCAACATCGCAACTATGGCAAGGTCAACTTCACCTTCTTTGCCATGCACCTCGACGAAGAATAATGTCTCATAATCATCCCCTTTATTTATAGAAATCAATTAAATCAAATATAACAATTTGTCATGAAAGCAGTAGTTAAAACCAATTTCCAATTCCCCAAACAGAAAAGCCTCTACGTTGGCAAAGTACGCGATGTGTACAATATTGACGACAAATATATGGCCATGGTTGTTTCCGACCGAATCAGTGCATTCGATGTCGTCCTCCCCAAAGGCATCCCCTTCAAAGGACAAGTGCTCAACCAGATTGCCGCCAAATTCCTCGACGCTACTGCAGACATCGTGCCGAATTGGAAGCTGGCCACCCCCGACCCGATGGTAACCGTCGGTCTAAAATGTGAAGGATTCCGTGTCGAGATGATTGTCAGAGGTTACCTCGCCGGTAGTGCATGGCGTGAATACAAAGCCGGTGCACGTACACTCTGCGGCGTTCCGCTGCCCGAAGGCATGATAGAGAACCAGAAGTTCCCCACCCCCATC
>CAJOQB010000139.1 GCA_905236405.1 uncultured Bacteroidales bacterium | reverse complement strand
TCGGTGGTGCCCTCTTCCGAACGGGCCAGCACCAGATGAATGTCGGCGCCGCCGTTGGTGATGAAGCGTTTCACACCGTTCAGACGCCAGCAGTTCGATGCTTCGTCCCATGTGGCTTTCAGACGAACCGACTGCAGGTCGCTACCAGCGTCGGGTTCGGTGAGGTCCATGGAGCAGGTGGCTCCGTCGTGGATGCGTTTCAGGTATTTGTCCTTGATTTCCTCCGAGGCAAACTCATAGATGGTGTCGGCGCATTCCTGCAAACCCCATATGTTGGCAAAGCCGGCATCGGCACGCGAAATCAACTCTGCGGCCATCACGTAGGGTACATAGCCCAGGTTGAGACCGTTGTATTGGCGGGGAAGCGACATGCCGTACAGACCGGCCTGTGTCAGAGCAGCGTGGTTGGCAGCGGTGCCCTTGGCGTAGACCACCTTGTTGTCCTCGATATGGGGACCTTCGAGGTCGACGCTCTCGGCGTTGGGGGCCAGCACCGATCCGGCAATCTCGCCCACCAAGTCCATCACTTGTTCGTAGTGTTCGATGCCCTCTTCGGCATTGGCAGGAGCGTCGGCGTATTTGCCATAGTCTACAAAGAATTGTTCCTTCAACTCCACCGTCTTCTTCATGTCGGGGTGGTTGAGGTAAAACTTCAAACGTTCGTTGTCACTATAGAAATTCATAATAATCTTTTTTTCTTTAATTAACCTCTCACAATTCTCTCACTATCTGATGTTCTTGTATCCAGCGGCCAGCATGGGAAGCACCTCCATTACATCGCCGATGATGGTGTAGTCGGCAATGGCGTTGATAGGAGCTTCGGGGTCGGTGTTGATTGAAATGATTTTGGCACTCTGGTCCATGCCTGCACGGTGCTGGATGGCACCGCTAATGCCGCAAGCGATGTAGAGTTTGGGACGCACGGTGGTACCCGTCTGGCCAATTTGACGCTCGGGGGCAGCCCAACCAGCATCGACAGCGGCGCGGGTGGCACCCACCTCGGCACCAATCTGGCGAGCAAAGTCGTAGAGCATGTCAAAGCCCTCTTTCGAGCCCATGCCGTAGCCACCCGAAAGGATGATGGAGGCACCGCCCAAGTCGACGGTCTTCTCTACCACTTCTTTCTGCAGAATCTTCACGCAGCAGTCGCTGTCCTTCAGATATTTTGCTACATCGATGTCAATACGTTGGCCTTGGTAATTGGCGTCGAGCACTTCGCGTTTCATCACACCGCGACGCACGGTGGCCATCTGCGGACGGGCCGTGGGACAGACGATGGTGGCGATGATATTGCCGCCAAAAGCAGGACGAATCTGGTACAGGATGTTCTCGTATTTGGTGCCCGTCTTGGGGTCTTCGTGGTCACCGATTTCCAGACTGGTGCAGTCGGCTGTCAGGCCGCAACGCAGATAGCTGGCCACATGGGGACCCAGGTCGCGACCCACATGGGTGGCGCCAAAGAGTACGATATCGGGTTGCTCGTCCTTGATGAGACCGGACAGTACAGCAAAATGGGGGAGGGTGCGGTAGGGTGCCAGACGAGCATCGTCGGCCACCATCACGGTGTCGACGCCATAGGGCAACACCTGCTTCTCAACACCAGCAAGGTTGGCACCCAAAATAGCGGCTTCAAGCTTAACACCCAGTTTGTTGGCGATCTCGCGACCCTTGGTACAGAGTTCCAGGCTCACCTCGACCACCTGACCTTTGTCGTCGAGCTCGCAGTATATCATTACATTTTTCATTCTCTATGTTCTCTAATTGGTTAATGTGGGAGTTAATTACCACGCAATGCCTATCAGACTGCGCATCATATCGTCGACAGCGGCTTGGTTGGGAGCCACGTCGACGGTCTCTTTTTTCATCAAAACCACGTTGTTGATGTTCTTCACCTTGGTGGGCGAACCAGAGAGACCCAGACGGTCGGCTTCGGGGTTCACGTCGGCGGCAGTCCATTCAGTGAGTTTCAGGTAGGGACGTTCGGCAAACATCTTCTCGGCAGCCACTTTGTCCTTGGCCTCGGAGGGGATGATGGCCTTGCTGTATTTCAGCAGTCGGGGGGCGATGCGGAACCGGCATTCGTCGGCAGTGCCGCTCACTGTCACCAGCGTGGGCAACGGCGATTCCACTACCTCGACACCAGTGTCCAAACGGCGGGCAATTTGTATGCAATGTTCGTTGACGTCGACCAGCGACTCGGCGTAGGTCACCTGTTGGAACTCAAGCTTCTCGGCCACTTGTGGACCCACTTGTGCGGTGTCACCGTCAATGGCTTGGCGACCACAGAAGACCAGTCGCACATTGGGTATCTTTTTGATGGCGCATGAAAGGGCATAGCTGGTAGCCAGCGTGTCCGAACCGGCAAAGGCGCGATCGGTCAACACGGCACCATCGTCGGCTCCGCGGTAGAGCGACTCGCGGACAATGTCGGCGGCACGGAAGGGTCCCATTGTCAGGACAAACACCTTGGCACCTTCCATACGGTCGCGTACCTTCAGTGCCATCTCGAGGGCGTTCAGGTCTTCGGGGTTGAAGACGGTGGGGAGGGCGGCACGGTTCACGGTGCCGTCAGGGTTCATTGCGTCTTTGCCCACATCGTGCGTGTCTGGCACTTGCTTGGCAAGGACTACAATTGTGAAGTCTTTAGTCATATTTCAGAATATTATGTTGTTATCTTTTTTATTGTTCTTTTGTCGCACCCAGTATCCAGTTATTCCTTTATAATACATTCAACGGGTTTACGGCAAAGAATTATTTCAAAACGATTATACCCCCTATTTATTGTGCCTTATTATAAATAATTCTTAAAAAAGGCGGCTGCCTGTCATCAAGGAGCCAGATGCATAGTCTCACGCAGCACTCTGTTTGGAGACATGCAGCCTGGCTGCGACCC
>CAJOQB010000138.1 GCA_905236405.1 uncultured Bacteroidales bacterium | reverse complement strand
TCTGCACGATGCCGCGAGCTGAGGTGTAGGTTTCTAAACAGCCCTTGCGACCGCACGAGCAGGGACGTCCGTCGGGGATGAGGATGTTGTGTCCCAGTTCGCCAGCACCGCCTGTCGAGCCGTGTACCAGTTTGCCGTCCACCACAATGCCGCTGCCCACGCCTGTGCCCAGGGTGAACATAATGAAATGTTGCATCCCTTTGGCACCTCCGTACACCAGTTCGCCGTAGGCGGCAGCGTTGGCGTCGTTGCTCAGCACCACGGGCACCTGCATGTATTTGTGCATCTCCTCTTCAAAGTTGAGCACACCTTTGATGGTGAGGTTGGGAGCGTTGTCCACGCATCCTGTGTAGAAATTGCCGTTGGGAGCGCCGATACCGATGCCCTCGATGGTTGCCACGTTGTTCTCCTTCATCAGGCTTGTGATGCACTCCATGATGTCGTGGATGTAGGGCGACAGTTGTGTATATTGGTTGGTGGGGATGTTTTTGCGGGCGACAATCTTGCCGTCGTCGCGAACCAGACCCATGTCGGTATTGGTGCCTCCGATGTCGATACCTATGGCGTATGTGTTGGACATATTGCTGTTTTTTTTGTGGTTAATTATTATAATAAATATACTATGTTGTTGTGAAACAAAAGTATGTAAGAAAACTGCCTCGCAACAACAGTTTTCAAAGATACAAAAAAAGAATGGTCACTTTCAAAAAAAGTGTTTTTGTTGAAGGTGACCAAGTGACAAGAGTCCGTTTTTTACCGTTTTACGATGAAAAACCACCCTTTTTTCTTCACTCTGTCTCCACTGATTCTCCACTGATCCTCCACTGATCCTCCACTGGGCTCCACTGGTATAGTGGAGGGTTAGTGGAGAATGTGTTTAAAATCAGTGTAGTATGAGTATATATAGAAACAAGTGTTAGAAAACTACATTGTTGCCTCTTTGACCAGCAGGCTGAGGAGGGCATTGGTGGTGCGTTCGATGGTGCGTTGACGGTCGTCGCCCAGTTGGAGGAGTTGCGTGACGGTTCGCTGTGGTCCTGCGACGGCAATCCATACGGTGCCCACAGGCTTGTCGGGGGTGCCGCCTCCTGGACCAGCGATGCCTGTGGTGGCGGTGCCGAAATCGGCATGGAGACGGGTGCGGACTCCTTCGGCCATCTGTCGTGCGGTCTCCTCGCTGACGGCACCATGAGTCAGAAGGGTGTCATGATTCACTCCTAATGTGTTCTCTTTAACGTCGTTGCTGTAGGAGACGACGCCTCCCATGTAGTACTCGCTGCATCCTGCGAGGGCGGTGAGCCGCGAGGCGACAAAGCCTCCTGTGCAGCTTTCGGCGGTGGCAAGTGTGAGACGGCGACGACGGAAGATCGAGGCCACTACCTCGGGAATGGACTCGCAGTCTTCGCCGACAATGTACTTTCCTGCCAGTGCATACAGCCCATCGACGGCATTCTGTATGTCGTGGCGAAGTGTATCGGCGTTCTCGCCTCGTGCGGTGAGACGCAGTTTCACCATACCAGCCTGCGGCAGATAGGCAAGGCGGAGATGGGCAGGGAGCGACAGTTCCCAAGGCTCGACAAGGTCGCTGAGGAACGACTCGCCGATGCCCTGCACCACGATGTTCTTGCTGATGATATGGGAGGTGTGGAAATAGTGGCGCAGTCGGGCGACAACGTCGTGCTCCATAAGCCACTCCATCTCATAGGGCACGCCAGGCATGCTGACCAACACCTTGCGAGTGTCGGCGGGAAGATGTAGTGCACGGTTGATGGTTTCGCCTTCGAACCACATGCAGGGGGCGGTGCCCACTTGGTTGTCGATGACGGTGCAGCAGTCGGGCACCAACGCTTGTTGGCGGTTGAGGGGAGTGAGCTCGTAGTGGCGTCGCTCGAAAATGGAGCGGATGGTGGCCAAGGCCACAGGACTCTCTACCAATGTGGAATGGAAAAGGTCGGCGATGGTGCTTTTGGTGATGTCGTCCTTGGTGGGGCCGAGACCACCAGTGACGAGGACGGCATCGGAACGATGCAATTCGTCAATAAGGGTCTGTCGGATGGTGTCGCCATTGTCGGGGATGATGACGACACGCTGTACTTCCATGCCTGCCGAGGTAAGCCGCTGCGACATGGTGGAGGCGTTGGTGTTGACGACTTGCCCTATAAGCAACTCGTCGCCGATGTTGATGAGAGAGATATTCACTGTTGTCTTTGTTTTTTGAATATTAGGGGATTGTCACCACCCGAGGGTGCCCTGGGTGTTGCGACAGTCGCTCTGCCCGATGTTGAACGCATAGCCTGTAGTGAGGGTGAAGACACCGACAGTGTAGGCACTTTGGTTGTAGGAGACGTGGGCGAAACGGGGCGGGGTGAGCGCATATTTGAAATCGATGTAGAAGTCGCTGTGGTAGCCCATGGTGTATCGGCTGAGAAGTCCAACGACAACGGCAAACTGCTGACTGTTGTCGGAGTCTTGCCGTTGCACTGAACCAGCACCGCCATAGCCATAGATGGAGAATCGTGGCGCTTTGTTGGCTTGCTGCACGACATTGCTCAGATTGAGCATCAGGTCGGCATGGATGTTGAAAAAGGCACTGGCGTGGTATTTGCTGCGTATTTGTAAACCAGACCATTGCAGTCGTCCTGTCCAAAAGCTGGAGAAATTCTTGCCGAAGGAAAACTCGACGGCGGGGGTGACGAGTCCCATGCGGTTGCGTATGTCACCGATGCCGCGGTACTGCAAAGAGTTGATTCCAACCGAGGTGGAGAAGAACCAGTCGTGACCAGGCTGTTGCGAGTCGCTGCGATGATAACGATAGGGGTTGTCGACAAACCGATAGGCAAGACCTGCACTCACTAACGGCAGACATGTGAGATGGCTGTGTCTGTCGAAATCGGGCGGCAAAAGGAGATTCTCTTCTTCGAGAAACCCAAAGAAGCCATATTTCAGCTGAACCTCATAGCGAAGGCCGAACAGTAGCGAAAAATCGTTGTCGCCGCCGTGCTGGTTGCTGACGCTGCGAGCCAAAGATAGCCCATAGAAGCCATATAGATTGTGGCGTCGGTTGGGATTGGGCCCGAAGAAGGTGTTGCTGATGCTCCAAAGAAAATCAAAATGAGCCAGATGGAGTGTGCGGATATGGTTGTCGGCGGTGGTGCCAGTGTTGTGGAGGTACTGCACCCTCATGCCCCAACTGTGCTGTATCATCTTGGCAAACGTTATCTGGTAGTTCTGCATGGTGAGGGTGGAGAGAGGTGCGTCGCTCGCTCCGACTGCTTCATACCGATAGAGGGTGTATCCCATACCTGCCGAGAACGACATATTGTCGAGTATCGGTCGTTCCTGTGCCCTGACGCTGACAAGGGCCAGCAGACAGAACAGGAGGGGTATGGGATGACGCGGGTGCATAGTGTCGTGTGTAAAAAAAGACATCTGCCGCTCAGATATGAGCATAGGGCAGATGTCTTTGAGAGTTGTCGTTACTATTATTTCAACTTCTCGCCAAACTCTTTGACGGTCAGCTTGTCGGCTTCGGGCTTGAGCAGCTCGTTGAAGAGGGCGAAGATGTTCTTGGAGTAGAGACGGTCGGTGAGTTGGCTGACGTTCTGACGGTCTTTGGCAATGGTGCGTGCCGATTCTTCGAGGGCTTTCTCGTCTTCGTTCTCGGCGTTGTTGTTGCGACGGAGGATGTTCTTCACTTCGTTGACGATGTCGTCCTCGGTGGGTTCGAGTTTCTTGATTTTCTCGAGTTCGGCTTCAAGGAGTTCCCATTTGATGGAGGGAAGATATTTCTCGGTCCAGTCGGCTTCAATCTTCTCGGCGGTTAGCTCTTTGTCGCTGCCAGAGTGGAGGAACCAGCGTTTGAGGAAGGCTTCGGGGATGGAGGCGTCGAAAGCGTCAATGAGTTGCTTGCGGACATCGGCAACGTATTTCCATTCGCCTTGTTCGTTATAGCTCTCTTCCATCTGCTTGCTAACGGCTTTCTTGAAAGCGGCAGCGTCTTTGATTTCCTGTCCGGGGAAGGCCAGTTTGAAGAGTTCGTCATTGATTTCGTGGGGGGTGATGTGCGAGCAACCGCTGACGGTAAACTCGACGGCACTCTTGAACTTCTTGGCAGCGGCTGTCTCAAGACGGAAATGTTTCTCGAGATCGGCAGCGGTGAAAGCCTTGGAGGGGGTGAACACCACTTTCTCTTCGGCTTTCTTGCCAACAAAGAGGTTACGGCTCTCGTCGTCTTTGAGGTCTTTGAGGTCGAAGCTGACAAAGGTGCTGACACCGCCTTCGGCGACGTTGCCCTCTTTGTCCAGTTCAACGGCTTTGCCATAGACCATATCGTCGGCGGAAATCACCTCGGGAGTCTCAAACTTGCCATAACGTTCGGCGATGGTCTTCATCTGTTTCTCGGCTTCCTTGGGGGTGATTTTCACTTGATAGAAGGGAACGGAGATGTTCTCCCAGTTGATTTTCACTTCGGGACGAAGAGCCACAGTGAAGTAGAAGGCAAAGTTTTTCTGGGCGGCAAAGTCGACGGTGCCGGTCTTGTCGTCGTCAGCGAGAGGAGTTCCGATAGTGTTGAGCTTTTCGTCATCGAGATATTTGAAGAGGGCTTCGCTCATGAGGGCTTGTACTTCGTCGGCTTTGACCGATGGCTCGTACATGCGGCGGATGAGACCCATAGGTGCCATACCTTTGCGGAACCCTGGGACAGCAGCTTGTTTCTGATATTTCTTCAACTGCTTGGTAACTTGTTCTGCGTAGTCGTTTTCGTTCAGTTCAATCTTAATTTGG
Organism: uncultured Bacteroidales bacterium; assembly: GCA_905236405.1. Classification (GTDB taxonomy): domain Bacteria; phylum Bacteroidota; class Bacteroidia; order Bacteroidales; family P3; genus Colimorpha. The sequence goes on along the minus strand of CAJOQB010000138.1, from coordinate 312 downwards.
AGATCCAAATCGTCTAAATTTTCTCTTGTGATATTCATTTTATGAACTTATTTTATTGATATTTAATTTATCTGCGATTGATAATGAAATGCAAAAATACTAAAAATTATCTATTGGCGTCAAAAGAATGTGCTTTGTGTTGTTGGGTAAAGGTCAGTCGTCACTGTTGAGATAGAAACCGACACCAAGGCTTTTCAGATTCTTGACATAGGCTGATGTGGGTGCAGAGGGAGCCCTGAAGCGTCCATAAAAGTGTGTGCGTCGGGCGGCAAAGACCCCTAATCCCCCTTCGACATTGGTGTAGGTGACACG
>CAJOQB010000137.1 GCA_905236405.1 uncultured Bacteroidales bacterium | reverse complement strand
GCGACGTGTCTCGTGTCGGAGACGAAGGTTGCCCTGTTCAAGGGTGACGTTGAACGTGTTGATGCCGCCAGGGTTGAACTGTTTGTTGCTGAAGGTGGTGGCGGGATGGGTGAAGAACACCACGTCGTAGGATACCAGCGGGTCGAGTATCAGCGTGTCGGCTACATAGTGGTCGTCAACAGCATAGAGGGTGCTGTATTTCACCACACCTGTCTGGTTGTCGTAGAAGGCGATGGGGGTCTCGTTCTCATAGAGACGACCCTCTTCGTCGTTGACACGAATCACCACACGAGCCTCTTGCTCGGAAATCTTGAAGATGTCGTAGAGCGTTTGGGTGTATTGCTCTTCGTTGGCAACGGGGGTGAACTTGCCGGCACAGTCCAGATCTTTGTTGAACGGCTCATTACCGATGCCCAGGATAAAAGTCTGGACAATTACGCCGCTCATCTGTACTTGACGCGCCACTTGGCAAATGTTTCCGTCGCAGTCGTCGATGCCGTCGGTGATGATAAGGATGATGTTGCGTGAGGCACCAGAGAGCGGGAAATCGTTCAGCGAGTTCTCGAGTGCGGTGGTGATGGTACAACCTCCGTTGGGGACCAATGTCTTGATTTTGCTTTGGATGCGATAGTTGTTGTTGGCGTCGAAGGGCACTTCCAGTTTGGTGCCATAGGCGTTGCGGTTCAGATGCCCGAACACACGTAGTGCCACTTCGATGTCCTGCTGGTTGGCCACGCTGTCCAAGAATTTCAGCAACACTTTCTGCGTCACTTTGATTTTGGCATCGCTTTGCCAGCGGTCCCACATGCTGTTGCTACAGTCGAGGATAATCAAAACCCTCGTCTTGTCGGCACTGGGTGCGGCAGCCTTCTTGTTTTTATTAGAAGACTGTGCAGTGGCACTCAGGGCCAACACCATCAGCAACAGTATGGTCAGCAGTCGTTTCATCAATAGTCTCCCAGTTCGGTTTCGGGTAGTTGGGCCAATGCCTTGGGCAGATCGTCGGCACTCAATACGCTGCCGTGATATTTGTTGATGCCCTGCATAAAGTCGACACCGTAACCCATCTCGGTTTTGAGAATGACACACACAGGGTGGCCTTTGCCTGTCAGCCCTTTGGCCTGGGCCATGCCGTCGAGCACCTGTTGCATGTCGTTGCCGTTTTTGATGTTGACCACTGTCCACCCGAATGCCTCGAATTTCTGTCGCAGGTCGCCCAAATCCATCACTTGCATCGTGGTGCCGTCAATCTGTTGACGGTTCCAGTCGATGGTGCTGATCAGATTGTCGACGCCTTTGGCACCAGCGAACATGACAGCCTCCCAGATTTGGCCTTCTTGTAGTTCACCATCGCCATGAAGGGTGTAAACCAAGGTGTTGTCTCCGGTCATCTTTTTGCCTAATGCGGCGCCGATGCCCACGCTCATGCCTTGACCCAACGAGCCCGATGCCATACGGATGCCAGGCAGGCGATGTTCGGTAGAGGGGTGTCCTTGCAGACGGGTGCCAAACTTGCGGAAGGTGGCCAACTCGCTGACAGGGAAATAGCCGCGACGGGCCATGGCACTGTAGATGACTGGCGTGATGTGCCCCTGACTGACAAAAAGCATGTCGCTGCCTTTGCCATCCATGGTGAAATGTTCTGGGTCATGTTGCATCAGATTGAACTGCATGGCAGTCATCCAGTCGGCGCAGCCCAACGAACCGCCCGGGTGGCCAGACTTGGCTGCGGTGGTCATTCGTAGAATATCGCGACGTACTTGAGTCGCAATGGTTTGAAGTTCTTTAGTTGTTTTCATTATAGATGATAATTATTTGTCGAAGGAAAGATTGTCAGATTTTGAATACATACTCACGACCGTTCTGGTCAGTGCCAAAGAGTTCGTTGCCGTGACGGATGACAGTGATGGAGAGTGTGTTTTCGTCGGCATCGTGGATGGTGCCACGTCCTTTGTTGCCGTGCATGGTTACATAGCCCCACACTTGTCCCTGTGCACCATACGTGGAGATGTACAGCTTTTCGGTGCGACCTGCATTTGCATTGTTGGCAGATTTGTTTTGGGAGGTGTTGGCCTTTCGTGCCAGTTCGGCTTCTTGAGCGGCAATTTCGTCGTAATTCTTTGAATAGTCGCTTTCGGGAAGAGGTTCGCCGTCAAAAGGGGTGGCGGTTACCGAATCCAACGGTTCTTCCACCTCGGAGGTGATGGAGGTGTCGGCGGCGGCTGTGTTTGTAGAATTGGCATGGTTGCATGATGACAAAAAGGCAACCGATACGATGCTCAATATAAGATTGGTATATAAAATACGATGTTTCATTGGCTTGATTATTGAGACTACAAAAATACACAATTTATTTTATGTGGGGAGAAAAGTTGAAACAATGGTTTTGGATGTGTGGGTGGACGGTTTGGTCCGCTGTTTTGAAAAATTTTCTATACGAGAATAAAAATTGCTACATTTGCAATTTCTATCGGCAACGTAGTATGTGTTGCAATGGTCTAGTTATTAATAATATAAATAGGAATATTAAAGAATAGTATATGGACAAAAAAACGATTATCGGACTGGTTCTCATCTTTGCCATCTTTGTTGGATACATGTGGTGGGTGTCGCCGTCGAAAGAGGAAATCGCCGAACAAAGACGTCAGGACTCTATCAAGTGGGAACACTACCAAGATTCAATGAACCAAGTTCGTATCGCCGATTCAATTGCCCAGGCATTGAAAGAGGAACAAGGTTTGAGCGACTCGGCTATTGCTGAGCAGCAGTCGATGACACACATGCGTCAGCAACTTGGTGTTTTTGGCTCGAACACAGGTGAGGCTCAGCAGCTGATTGTTGAGAACGAGGAGATGACGGTGGCTATCAGCAGCCGTGGCGCCTCGGTGCAGCAGGTGGTACTGAAAGATTTCACCACTTATGACAAACGTCCGTTGGAGCTCATTACTCCCGATGAGGACAATATGAACCTGATATTCTCGACCAACGACAACCGTGTCATCAATACCCGTGACCTTGTCTTTGCCCCGTTCGTTGATGGAAAACAGGTGGCAGCCAATGATGTGATTGAGGTGAAGGAAGACTCGGTGACGGTGGCCTATCGTGCCTATGTCAACGAAGGTGCAGGGGACAGTGCCGCTGTGGGTGATGGTTCGCAGTACCTTGAATTCGCTTATGTGTTCTATCCTAACAGCAACCAAGTGGGATTCCATATCAACTTCCATGGCCTCACCAAGGTGGTCCGCAGCACTCCCAGCATGGATTTCCAGTGGAACAACAGCATGAGTCGTCAGGAGAAGGTCGATGTCGGAAGTCGTGGCAGCAACCGCAAGGACAACGAGAAGATGTACACCAACCTCTTCTACAAGCCTGCCAAGGAGAATCCCGAAAGCCTTCGTATGGGCGGCAAGGGCGAGAAGCAGATGAAGACACCTGTCGAATGGGTGGCGTTTAAACAGCAGTTCTTCACGGCCATCCTGATGTGCGAGAATGCAGAGAAACCGTTCGAGAATGCCGACATGCGCTATGGTGTCGACAGCGACAAGGATACCAACGCCCACTATCTTTGTGACATGAACAGCGTTGTCGGTCTCACCTACGATAGCGACAAGGACTGTTCCGTGGACATGCGTTTCTATTACGGGTCGACCAAGTACCGCACCCTCCGTCAGGAGCACCGCAGCCTTGAACAGTTAGTGCCTCTGGGCAACTTCTTCCTCACCCGTTGGGTTGGCAAATGGGGTATCATTCCGTTGTTCAACTGGATGGAACGGTTCATCAAGAACTATGGTATCATCATCATCCTGCTCACCATCATTTTCCGTACGGTGGTCTTCCCGTTGACATTCAAGAGCTATCAGAGTTCGGCCATCATGCGTGTCCTTCGTCCCGAGATGCAGGCGCTCAACGAGAAATACCCCAATCAGGACCAAGCTATGCAGAAACAGCGTGAGATGAGCCAGCTGCAGAAACGAGCCGGCATCAATCCTTTGATGGGCTGTCTGCCTGTCTTGATTCAGTTCCCCATCCTGATGGCTATGTATCGTTTCTATCCTGCCAGTATCGAGTTGCGACAAAAACATTTCCTGTGGTGCGACGACCTTTCGACCTACGACTCCATTCTGGATTTCGGCTTCAACATCCCGCTGTATGGCGACCATATCAGCCTCTTCTGTCTGCTGATGTTCGGTATGCAGTTCTTCTATACATGGTATACCATGCGTGACCAGAGCAGCCAGATGACGATGCCAGGAATGAAGTTCATGATGTACTTCATGCCTTTCATGATGCTCTTCATCTTCAACAGCCAGAGTGCCGCTCTCAACATCTACTTCTTCTGCTCTCTGTTGATTACCATGACGCAGATGATTCTGATTCGCAAGTTCACCAACGAGAAGAAAGTCCGTGCCCGCATGGCTGCCTACGATGCCAAACAAAAGAGCACCGGCAACAAGAAGAAGTCCAACTTCCAGAAACGTTTGGAGGAGATGCAGCGTATGAGCGAGCAGATGCAGAAATAAAACAACAGAAGGTAACAGAAACAAACAAAATTACAATATTATGATAGTAGCATTAATCGCAACTTTTATTGTGGGCTATGCTTGTATAGCACTTGAACACCCACTAAAAATCAACAAAACGGCATCTGCCCTGTTGCTGGGAGTGCTGTTGTGGACTATGTATGCCCTCTCGTCAAACTATTTTGCTCCTGGTATGGGTCACGAGGAGTGGCGTACGGCTCTTTCGGGTGGTCTGGTTCACCATTTGGGTTCGACGGCAGAGATTGTCTTCTTCCTGTTGGGTGCCATGACCATCGTCACATTGGTCGACGAGTACCAAGGATTCCGTATCATCACCGACCATATCACCACTTCCAACAAGCGCAAGCTGATGTGGATTCTGAGCATCATCACTTTCTTCCTTTCGGCTGTGCTGGACAACATGACCACTGCTATTGTGATGTGTGCTTTGCTTCGCAAGCTGATTGCCGACAAGCAGGAACGCTGGCTTTATGCCGGTATGGTCATCCTTGCTGCCAATGCCGGTGGTGCTTGGTCGCCCATTGGAGATGTGACCACCATCATGCTGTGGATTGGTGGACAAGTGACCACGGTCAACATCATCGTCAAGACGCTCCTTGCTTCGCTGGCGTGCATGGTGGTACCTGTCATCATCTTGGGCTTCTCGCTCAAGGGTGATGTGGAACGGCCCGAGACGACAGAGGCAGGGATTGAGATTCCCGCTCATTACCGTACGCTGATATTCTTCCTTGGTATCGGTCTTTTGGTCTTCGTTCCCATCTTCAAGACCATCACCCATCTGCCTCCCTATTTAGGCATGCTCTTTGGTGTTGGTGTGCTGTGGATTGTGACCGAAATCATCAGCCGCAAAGAGGAGAAGGACAATGTGAAGATGCCTACGGCTGTCTCCACCCTCGAACATGTCGACACCCCCTCGGTACTCTTCTTCTTGGGTATCTTGATGGCTGTGGCTTGTTTGGAAGAGAGCGGCATTCTCGCCATGTTGGCCAAAGGTTTGAACGACTCGTTCCTCACCGTGGAGAACGGTGCTGTCGTGGGAGAAGGGTTCTTCCTCATTGACGTCATCATCGGTGTGCTTTCCTCCATCATCGACAATGTTCCTTTGGTGGCTGCCTCTATGGGTATGTATCCCATCACTGGAGAAGAGGTGCTCTTTACTGTCAACCATCCCTTCTGGGAGTGCTTGGCTTACTGTGCCGGTACTGGCGGCAGCCTTCTCATCATTGGCTCGGCTGCCGGTGTCGCCATCATGGGTATGGAGAAGATAGACTTCATATGGTATCTCAAGAAAATCACTCCGCTGGCCTTTGCAGGCTATATTGCCGGTTTCCTGGTGTTCCTCGCTATGGATATCTTGATTTTTGAAAAGGTTCCCGCTTTGCGTGACCTCGCCATGCTGGAAATGCAGCAGGTGGCTCCGATGGCTGTGTGCTAAGTAGAATTGTAATATCGATATACAACAGTGGAAAATCAGACTCCTACTCAAGAATCTACTTCGTCGACACGCAACGATCGTGTCGAACAGCTTCGCTATATAGCGTCGGCATCGCAGCAGGTTGCCGCCGGTGGAGAGACCCCCGACCAGGAGGCTACGCCATCGGCCAACGAGCCCAAGGCGGACAAACCGCGTCGCAAGTTCTGGCCCACCGTGTTCCATCTGGTGGTCTATGCTTTTGCTTTGGCAGGCTTCGGTATCATCGGTGCTTGGGCGTTCTACCAGTTGGGTGGAACAAAGAACAAGGGCGGTGTCGACGAGAACCGTCGCTATTTGATGTCGGCCAAAGAGATGGATGCCATTCCCGACAGCACAATGACACACCAGCAGGTCAACGACCTTTGGATGCGCCAGTATGCAAAGTTGGCCGCCTTCGGAAAGTTCTATCCCGAGAATGCACGCCTTATCCTCGAGGCAGCTCAGCGGAGTGGCGACCCGATGTTGGTCGACCGTATGTTGGCTGCTGTCTCTTCTTATGCCGACAAGGCTGACGACTATCAGTCGTTCATGAAAAAGGTGGAGCAAACCATGTCGTCGCAGCCTCAGCGTGAGCATGGCAACATCATTCCCTGGATGGATACCCCTGAGTGGGGTGCCTTGAAGCAGGCCATCATCAAGGACAGCGCTCTCCTGATCAAGGCAGGTGTGCTGAGCGGTGTCGAACCGCGTCTTATTGTCAGTTGTCTGGTGGGTGAGCAGATACGTCTGTTCAACTCCAAACGTGAGATGTTCAAGCGTTATCTGGGACCCGTCAAGGTGCTTTCGGTACAGTCGCAGTTCTCTTGGGGTGTCAACGGTATCAAGGAGTTCACCGCCATTGCTGTCGAGCAGCACTTGAAGGACCCCAAGAGCGAGTTCTACATGGGCAAACGCTACGAGAACATCCTCGACTTCAAGACCAACGACCACAGCAACGAGCGCTTCCGTCGTCTGGTGGACTATCAGAACCATCTCTATTCCTACATCTATACTGGTTGCATCATCCACCAGACCATGTTGCAGTGGAAACGTGCGGGCTTCGACATCAGCAACCGCCCCGACATCCTCTGCACGCTCTTCAATGTGGGCTTCTCGCAGTCTCATCCTCATGCCGACCCCGTATGTGGAGGTAGCCATGTGAGCGTCGACGGTCGCCTGTACACTTTTGGTACCATCGGCTACGACTTCTACTACAGTGGCGAGCTGTCGAGCGTCTTCCCCTACTGGCGTGAAAGCTTCATCGCCGACGACGGCAAGCCCCTCAGCGAGGACGACGTGCAAAGCATCCAAAGCAACATGAGCAACTGCCGTCGACCCGAGAAAGGCATCGAGTATCGCCAGGATTCCTCGTCCATGGCTCCCGACGGCGTCGTCAACGAGGGCAACACCAGCACCAACACCCAGCTGGAGCCCTCCATCACCGCCACGTTGACCTATTGATTGGTACACAAAACACATGAATAACAAACACGACAATGAAAGTACAAGAGTTAGTTGACAAACTTGGGCTGAAGGTCCTTTCGGGTGCCAATGGCCTCGACCGCGAAATCGATGGTTGCTATGTCTCCGACTTGCTCAGCGATGTGATGGGCAACGCCATGGAAGGCAACATCTGGATTACCCTCCAGACACACAAAAACGTGATGGCTGTGGCCTCGCTCAAAGAGATGTCCTGCATCATCCTCGTCAAGAACCTCGTCCCCAACGACGAGACCATCGAGCAGAGCAACGACGAAGACCTGCCTATCCTGCAGACATCGTTGTCCACCTTCGACATCACCGGTTTGGTCTACAACCTCATCAAGTAGGAACCCAAGAGGGCTTGCAAGCAATGGAACTCAACGCCTATAGAGCCGACCTGCATATACACACGGTGCTTTCGCCGTGCGGCGACATCGATATGAGTCCTTCGGCCATTGTGGAGCAAGCCAAGAAACTGCACCTCGACGTCATCGCCATCTGTGACCACAACACCACACGACAGGTCAAGGTGACACAGAAACTGGGTCGCGAAGCCGGCCTGCTGGTCATCGGAGGTGTGGAAATCACCACCCAGGAGGAGGCTCATGCGTTGGCCTACTTCGAGACCGACGAGCAACTCGACAAGTTCCAGGAGTTCATCGACGCCCACCTGCCCCACATCCCGTTGGACGAGGAGAAATTCGGCTACCAGCTTATCGTGGACGAGAACGAGGAGATAGTGGGCGAGGAGGAGTGGCTTTTGTGGTCGGCGTTGGATGCCGACCTCGACGAGTTGTACGAGGTGGTGCACGGCATTGGCGGACTCTTTGTCCCCGCCCATGTCAACAAGCCTGCCACCAGCCTTACCAGCCAACTCGGTTTCGTCCCGCCCGACATCAAGGCCGACGCCTTGGAGATATCGAAGCATGTCACCAAACCCGACTTCCTGAAGAAGAACGCCTACCTCAAGAAGTATGCGTTCACCAAGAGCAGCGACGCCCACTTCCTCCATCTGATAGGGGAGGTGCATTGTGTGCTGCACATGTACGACAAGACGTTCGACGAGTTCCGCCGCACCCTCCATGGCGAGGACGGACGCTTTGTCGACACCGAGCCCAAAGAAAAACTGCAACTGCTATACGGATAACACGCCATGAAAGAATTGTCAATGCACGTATACGACCTGATGGAGAACTCCACCGCGGCCAACTCGACACGGGTGGAGCTGACCATCAAGGATAGCCTGAAGGACAACATCTATTCGTTCACCATCAAGGACAACGGCAAGGGCATGACGCCAGAGTTCCTGGCCCGCGTCACCGATCCGTGGACCACCTCACGCACCACCCGCAAGGTGGGCTTGGGCTTGCCGCTCATCAAGATGAACACCGAGAATGCCGGCGGCGGCATGAATATCGAAAGCGAAGTGGGGAAGGGCACCGTCCTCAACTTCTGGTTCCAGCACGACCACATCGACCGTCCCCCCATGGGCGACTTGGCCGGCTCGTTGGTGCTGCTCTTCTCGGCGCACGAGGACATCCGTTTCATCTACACCCACATCACCGACGAGGGCGAGTTTGTGTTCGACACCGACGAGATAAAGGAGGCCCTCGACGGGATGTCTATGACCGACGTGCACATCATGCAGTACTTGAAAGAGATGATTCAGGAAAACCTGAACGAGATTCACTACAACGACTGATTGCAGTCTCCCCGTTAGTTTACATATCCATACTTTGTGAAATCGAATTCCTGCGGGACACTGTCCTGCGGGAGGGGTTTCATCACCGTCTTCCACCGACCCTTGTTTTTGGCGTTCTGTAGGATGATGGTTCCGTCGTCCTGGACGGTCAGACGGATATTGTCGTCGTTGTAGAGCGGATTGCCCAAAACAGCATAGGGGTAGTCGACTTTGACCTTGTCCAATCTATAGGTGTTGCGGCCTTGACGTTGCAAACGGCCCTGGCATACAGTGTATCTGTTGCCCTCATTTTGACTTACTTCTTTCAGCACAAAGGCATTCGAAGAATCTATTGTCAGCAAATAGTGGCCGTTTCGCCATCCGTCAGTATGCTTGCTCTCGACAATATAGTCTCCCTGGGAGTAATAGTTGCCATAGGATATGGGGTGGGGAGCCGTGCAGGAGACACCTGTCACAAGGGCCATCAGGGCAACGATACAAACTGTCATTAATCTTCTCATGCCAAACAAACGGCAACTGAAAAGAAATATTGCCTGCAACGCCTCAAAGAGAGGCTAAGATGTAACGCTCTGAGACGTTGTATGCTATGGGTAGTCTATACGGTTTTTTTATAATGAGTGGCAAAAAAATCTGACTGAACGGAAAACAACTTATCTCCTTACTATAACCTTGCGAGTGGGTCGACTCCCAACTTTAACGAAGTACACTCCTGTTGCCAGTTTTTCGTTACGAACTCTTCGTCCTAACACATCGAACAAAAGCATTTCGTCTTCTGTTCCTTCTATTACAATGCGGCCATCGCGAGAATAAATGATAATGTTTTCATGAGCAAAATCGTTTATGCTGTTGGTGGGTTCAAAGAAAGCAATAAAACTTGTGTCAGACGTTACAGTAATAATTCGAGTGTCATCAGTATTGTCATCATTCCATCGTAAAAATCGATAACCTGAATTTGCAGTGGCCATGAGGGTCGCAGTCTCACCACTCATTGTTGTATATGATTGAGCACCGTTTACCGTTGCAGAACCCATAGTTGGGTCATTGCTACTAATGGTAACAGTGAATGCCATCTCGTCAGGTGAAAGGAAAATTGCAGTAAGCGTTATGTCCTCAACAGGGACAAAGGTATAGGGGTTGGCTTCCACACCATTGCTCCAACCATAGAAAGTATATCCAGTGTAAGCATATGCCTCAACAGTACAAGGTGTGCCATATTCATACTCTCCACTTCCACTGACTGACCCTCGTATCAGATCGTTGGGCACTACATTGACATAATATGTATCAATCGAAAAGTTACAAGTGACAGTACAATTTGACAACATTTTTACCCAAGCAGTATCCCTTGTTGCAGATACCCTTGTTGCACCTTGCCAGCCAGCCACATGGTGGTGTGATATCGGTGATGCCACCACCATTAGTGTGTCTTGATAGAGTGCACTATCGCCTAATGGTAAGGTTATCGATCCAAGTGAAACATTGTTGACCTCGGCTGTGAGATGGTAAGTGTTGCGTTCAAAAAAGGCTGCCACCGTGCTGTCTCCTATCAGTGTAATTGTATCGGGGTTGGCTGTGCTGCCGTTGCTCCAGTGGTCGAAATGATAGCCATAGTTGGCATTAGCTTGGATGACTGCAGTTGAATCGCAACGAACATCATGGCCACGTTGTTGAATTATTGTAGCAGATCCTTGTCCTACATTATTTGACCACACACTT
>CAJOQB010000136.1 GCA_905236405.1 uncultured Bacteroidales bacterium | reverse complement strand
CACGTTGACCGTCGCTGAGGTGCCGTTGTAGACAACCTCAACGGAATTGTCGCTCTGTGCCTGAGCAATGCCACAAACCGCGAAAGCAAACAGAATGAATAAGATGGCTGTATTTTTCATAAAAAAGTATTATTATTTGAAATGCAAAGGTACACCAAACCATTCACTCACACAATAACATATTGTCCGCAATGTTTGGCAGAAAGTCGGATAATGATTATTATTTCGGAAATTATCCGTACTTTTGCACTATGGAGAAAGAACAGTCTTACACTCACCCTATGAATATTTACCATCAGAGAATCAACGAGGAAGGTATCGTTGTATTCGATGATGTAAGAGGGTTGCCTTCGGGCGACGAGCCGTTCACATCACCGGATTATGTCATTTGCATCGGTCACCGCGGACGCATCGAACTGATGTACGACGACATCTCCGACTTTTCTGAACAGCACACGGTGGGTGTCATTTTCCCCAATCACACCCTCCGCAAGGTGAACGTGACCGTCGACTACCTGGCTACCCTGATTATTGTCGACGCAGCAGTGCTCAACGACCCTATACTGCAGATCATCAAACAGATGCGCTACCACTATGAGCCGCACCCCAATGTGAAACTCGACAAGCACGAATACCAGATAATCACGCACGTAGTGGAAGGGATGCGCGAAATCACACGTCTCGACCTCCTTGACCGTCAAATGTTGATGAAACGCCTGCTGGAGTTCCTGCTGAGGCTGCTCAGCCACTACCGCAAGAGCAAACTGGACGAATCCAGCGGCGACAAGCAGGTCAGCGCGCGCTTCCACAGCGACCTCAAGCAGCATTTCCGCAAGCACCGAGAAGTGGGCTTCTACGCCGCGCAAGCCTGCCTGTCGCCCAAGCATTTCAGTGCCGTCGTCAAGCAGGAGACAGGCCATACTGCCGCCTATTGGATTCATCACCAAGTGGTGGCAGAAGCCAAGATGCTGCTCCACATACGGCACGACCTCACGGTACAAGGCGTCGCCGACTTGCTGGGTTTCGAAGACCAAGCTTCCTTCAGCCGCTACTTCCGCCGCGAGACGGGCCTCTCTCCTTCCCAGTTCCGCGAGGCAACCTGATCACCAGGTCGATTACAGGAAGGCTTTGTACAGCTTGGAAAGCTGTCTCTTCATGTCTTTGCTATCCAGCGGGTTGAATTTGTAGCTGCGGGGAGCGGTACCGAACCATACGACTTCGCCCGTCTGGGTGTCGAAAATCACCGAGAACAAACCATTGAGATAGGCCTCAGTGTCGTTCGAGAATTCGATGTGGTTGTTGATAAGAAAATCCGCAATCTTCATGCCCGTTTCGATACCTTTCTCGAGTTTATATTGTCGTGCATTTTTCACATATCCGACATCGGAAAGAACCATACCATAGCGGCATCCGCTGTCCTTGACTGCATCAAGGATGTCGGAGGGAACGGTCGTGTTCCTGACGCCACTCTTACTGATGTCGGCCAGATGGCGCATCCAGCGGACAGTCGCATCCGATTTGTCGGCACAGTTGTATTCAAAAGGAATCACCTTCTCGATGGGCAATCCCAATGAAGGAATGATTTCCATGAGGACGGCGTTGTTGATCTTCGCCACCGGTTCGTAATAATCTGTGGCGAAGTCGCCGACGGCGTCGGTAAGATAACTGCACGGCTGCACAAGAGCCAGCGGACGGACCGTAGCGGCGTCCTGCGAGTAGAACTTCGAGGTGGCACACGATGTGAACACCAATGCTGCCAAAACAGCTAGCGGAAAAAGAATACGTTTCATGTTATTGTTGTTATTTGTTTTTAATTAAATCCAAGTTTCCGAAGCCGCGAGGTAATCCCTCCACGGTTGCGTTGAAATAATGACATCAATTCTTTTATAGATGTTCCTTCCTTATATAACTTCGTCAATAGAGCATTGTCATCCTTGCTCCAAGGTTTGTATGCGTTTGAATATAATGCCTTTTGTTCTTGTATGTGATTAGAGTGTTTAGCAGTTACGAATAGGCCGCCTATTTTTTCCATCAAGCAATTTTTTGAAGGAATAACGCTATTGACTAATGTCTCTAACGAGAAGTCTTTATCAAGATGGGTGAAGTATAGGTTGTCAGGGTCGTTGGGGAGACCACCGATGCCAAGGAGCAAATAGACGGGCATGCATCTGTCGGTAGAGAATTGCTGGAAGGATGCCATTCTCTCTGTGGGGAGTAGTTCCTTCTCGATATCTTTGGGTAAGTGGCTGCGCCATTTGCACTCCACAGCAAACGGTCTTCCGTCGTATTCGAACACAAAGTCAGGTGCACTATTGCTTTCGGGATAGACACCAGGCAGCGACTTGTCGCTGCGCCATTCTTTCAGCGTAAGTTTTTTATTGTTCGGCAAGTCAAAGAGATCTACCACATAGTTCTCAAACTCGCGGCCTTTCAGCACCTCATCATTCATCGTCAATGACTTGATGTGTAGATAAATGGTGCTATATGGGCGGTTTATTGCCTTGTGTATGGCGTGAATGCCCATATCTTCGTAGAACATCCGAAGCAACCGTTTATCTTCTCCCACTGTCCAGTGGAAAGGTTTCTCGGTAGGTTCGGCAGCCATATTCAAGTCCTTTTTACCAATGAGGTATTCAATGTTATTGGTTTCTTCTAACAAGAGAACCACGGATCCAAATCTTGAGACATAGCCACATACAACACTATTGACTTGGTTTATTATAAATCTGTTACGGAGGAATGGCGTTGAGCCCTTACCTTGTGGTTCATCGCGTTTGAGTTCCATAATGAGCAGACGGTTCTCTTTCAACGCCAATTCAATCTGCACATTATAGATGTCAAGGAAACGGTTCATCACCACCAGCACTGTTGGAATCTTGTTCACCAACAGAGCCTTCAACACTTCTGCTTCGAAATCAGAAGAGTCAAAGCAGACAACAGTATCATTGTTTGTCAACGAGTCTACCCAATCAAACACTTTGCCCCACGTTCCAATCGGCGCCCTTTTGGAGCAAATAAACAGCGTTTTCTTCCGCTGCCAAAGTTCCTTGTTGCCGATGGTCTGGATAACTTTCATTGTATTATTGATGACGTGATACTAGATTCACCCTATCTTCTCTGATGTTATCACTTCCCAGTGTCCGCCTTTGTCTGGACCGACTCGACGAATGACGCCTTGTTCTTGGAGTTTCTTGATGTTTCTATGGATATTGCGTATGTCAATACCAATGAAATCAGCCATTTCTTGAGTTGTGATTTGAGGATTTCCTTCGATTAGTTCCAATATTTTCTGTGGCGTTTTCTGTGGCGTTTTCTGTGGCGTTTTCTGTGACGTTTTCTGTGTGGTTTCTTGTGCATTATCTTGATGAATACCTTGGAGGGCATCTTGGGCGACAGCCTTCTTGATGGTGGCACGGAGCATGAAGTCGTATTGTTTGAACTCCGGGGCGGGTTGCCCGACCTTTGCCATCTCCCTGTAGATACGGTCTATTCCTTCGCCGAATTCGCGGACATACTCATACTCATGTAGTACCTGTGCAATCTTGGGGTTGCGAGAGAAGTGAGTGGTGCGCAGATTGCCAATCCTCACCATGCCGGGAAGGGTGCCTGGGCTCTCGACAGTGAGACGGTCGGAGAAAATCTTGATTTGAATGTCGGTTCCGAAGATGGAATAGTCGCGGTGGGCGATGGCATTAACAATAAGCTCGGTCCAACAGAACTCTGGATAGTCGGGGACGGTACGGAAAATGGCACCTTTGCCTAAAAAAGTGTGTTCGCGGATTTGGGTTTTTACGAAAGCAAGTGCGTCGCGTGTCATGTCGATAATACGTCCCTCGAACATTTCATCCTTCACCACATTCATTTGTGCGCCGGTCAGCTCTTGTGTTCCGTCATAGCAGACAACGCGCACACGCGCTCTAGGGAACCATCGCTGGGGAGCTATGCCAAACAGGAGGATGGCAGCACCACTGACATATTCCCTGCCGTCTTTTTCGGTGAGAAAGTTTTTGTTGGAACGCAGGTAGGTCAGAGCGTCGCGGCCGTAGCCAATCCTCGCGCAGTATTCCTCAACACATTTCAGGTCAAGGTCTTCTATTCCTGCTTTAGCGACGGGCTCGTCCTCAAAATAGCACACCCCCTTTGCGAACATCAGCTGCATGCGTTCCTCGAAGCCCAACTTGTGCGATTTGTCGCCAACACGTATATAGGCATCGTCGGCAGAGGTGGCATGAAGCCGGTTGCTCTGGTCTACATTGAGAAGCAGAACATGGTCGGCATCTCCATTGTTGTTTATGCAAT
>CAJOQB010000135.1 GCA_905236405.1 uncultured Bacteroidales bacterium | reverse complement strand
CGTGGCTGCCGCCACCGCGTTGTGCATACGACGGGAGGGAAATGCTGAGCGCTGCTCCCATCAAAACGACTGCTGCTAAACGAACGAGTTTCATAATGTATCCTTTCTTTTTATGGTTTGATTGTCGATGTTGTTGTTTCTTTCGGACGGTTTGTTGTCCTTGTTTCGATTGCAAAAGTACATCTTTGGCAGCAGGAAAAACCCGAATAGGGAAAATAGTTTTCCCCAAGTTTTGGGAAAAACCACGAAAAACGGACTTAAGGATTTGGAAATAAGGAAGGAAAATTTTTGCTAAGACAACGGTTGCGGTGCCTCTTCCGGTGGCATTGTCTCGTCGTCGACAGCGGTTTTTTTTGCCTTTTGCCGTCGCTCTTCCTTGGCTTTGGCAAGGGTCTCTTGCCATTTGTCGCCGTCGGCTTTGATGCGTTTGAAGCATTTCTCGGCGGCCAACTGCTCGGCGGCTTTGATGCTGAAATCGATGGCTTTGTCGAAGGGGCACCCGTCAATGACGACTCGGCACTCGTATTGTTTGCGGTGGGCATGTCCCTGGATGATGGTACGCACCACTTCGAAGGAGACTTTGCGTCCTTCTTTCTGTCCCCAATCAATCAACTTGCCTTTGTAGTTCCAGTCGGTGTGTTCGAGTCCTTCGATATCCATATAGTTGGGGATGATACGCTCGGTGAAGAGCTTGCGGGTGAAGGAGTAGCCTTTCTCGAGATAGATGGCTCCGACAAGCGCCTCCATGGCATCGCCGTCGATGGACTTGAAGATGCCTTGCTGCTCTTTGTTGTACTGTATGAGCTGGGAGAGCCCTATCTTCTGTGCCAGTTTGTTGAGGCTGGCACGACTCACTATCTTGCTGCGCATCTCGGTAAGGAACCCTTCGCCCTGGAAAGGATATTTCTTGTAGAGAAACTCGGCGACGATGGAACTGAGGACGGCATCGCCTAAATACTCCAGCCGTTCGTTGTTGATACGATGGCCGTGTCCGATGGTCTGCGATTTGGAACGATGGAGGAAGGCGAGTTGGTAGACTTCAATCTTGCGAGGGGTAAAGCCCAACACGTTGCGGAAGAAGTCGTAAAACTCTTTGTTCTCTCGTTTATTTCGGCAGAAAAAAAGCATGATTTGTCAGGGAACCCTCCTACCCGTTGTATTTCCTGAAGGCTAATGAGACGTTGTGTCCGCCAAACCCAAAGGCGTTGCTCAACGCAAAGTCGACGGTGCGACGGGTGGGGACGTTGAAGGTGAAATCGAGCGGGGCAATCTGGGGGTCGTCGTTGAAGTGGTTGATGGTGGGCGGCACGGTGTCGTTGGCGATGGCCATGATGGTGGCGATGGCTTCGAGACAGCCGGCGGCTCCCAACAGATGGCCGGTCATCGACTTGGTGGAGTTGACGCTGATGTTCTCGGCATGTTCGCCAAACAAGCGACAGATGGCTTTGACTTCCGCCACATCGCCCATGGGGGTCGAGGTGCCATGGGTGTTGATATGGTCGACGTCGGATAGCTGCATCCCCGATTCCTCGACGGCCTGTCGCATGGCCTCAAGGGCGCCGTCACCTTCGGGATGGGGCGCTGTGATATGGTAGGCGTCGGCTGTGAGGCCGCTGCCTACCATCTCGGCATATATCTTGGCACCGCGCGCTTTGGCATGCTCCAACTCTTCGAGCACCACACAGGCGGCTCCTTCGCCAAGGACAAATCCGTCGCGGTCGCGGTCGAAGGGTCGTGAGGCGCTCTGGGGGTCGTCGTTGCGGGTGCTGAGTGCATGCATGGAGGAGAAACCACCGATGCCGCTGGGGATAATGGCCGACTCGGCTCCGCCGGTCACAATGATGTCGACTTTGCCTAACCGAATCAGGTTGAAGGCGTCGGCCATGGCTGCCGCCGACGAGGCACATGCCGCGGAAATCGAGTAGTTGAGACCTCGGAACCCATAGCGGATGGCTACATGGCCGGGCGCGATGTCGGTGATGGTCTTGGGAATGAAGAAGGGATTGAAATGTGGCACGAAACCGCCTTGGGCAAAGTCGATGACGTCTTCCTCGAAGGTCTTGATTCCTCCGATGCCGGAGCCCCATACGACACCGATGCGTTGCTTGTCGAGTCGCTGGTCCTGAAGGGTGGCGTCGATGACGGCCTCCTCGGCTGCCACAAGACTATATTGTGCAAAGGAGTCGAGTCGTCCGGCCTCTTTGCGGTCGAAATGGTCTAAAACATTAAACCCCTTCAACTCGCATGCTATTTGGCATTTGAATTGTTGGGGGTCGAACTTCGTTATTAGGCTAGCACCACTTACTCCCTTCAGCATCGCGTCCCATGTGGCGGCAACGGTGTTGCCGATGGGGGTAAGTGATCCTAGGCCAGTAATAACTACTCGTTTCAAATTCATCCGAAAATGAACTGAAATGATTATTGCTTGCTTTCGATGAAAGCAATAGCGTCACCTACAGTGGTGATTTTTTCGGCTTCCTCGTCGGGAATCTGAACGTTGAACTCTTTCTCAAGTTCCATAATCAGCTCTACAGTGTCAAGAGAATCGGCACCGAGATCGTTGGTGAAGCTGGCCTCGCGGGTAACAGCACTCTCATCAACGCCGAGTTTGTCAACGATAATAGCCTTAACCTTGGTTTCAATTTCAGACATATTACTTACTTTTATTAGTTAAACATTTTGCAAAGAAACAAAAAAAACAGATACCACAACTATTTTTTGATATCCGATGTTATGTTAAAAACTGCAAGCAGCTGTGTTTCAGTTAGAGTGTTTGTTAAATATTTTTTAAAAAAAAGCTACAAAGGTTTATTGTTTTATTACTTTTCTGCCTGCTATTCCGAAAATTCTTCCTATTTTTGCATTTGTTTAAGATTGTTCGAAAGAGGATTGTTTTTCGAACAAGTATAGGTATAAATGAACTATTTACTTATTGTATGAAACCGATAAAACTGGCTCTATTTGCCTCGGGCAATGGCACCAATGTACAGCAAATCACGGAATACTTTGCCGACAAACCGGAAGTGACCGTTGATTGTGTGGTCTATAATGTCAAAGACGCTTATGTGGCACAACGTGCCGAAAAACTTGGCATCCCTGCTTTCTACCACAACAGACACGACTTCATGGAGACCGACGTGGTGGCTGATTTGATGAAGGAGAGAGAAATCGACTGGATTGTCCTGGCTGGGTTCCTGCTGTTGGTGCCGGCCAATCTGTTGGCGATGTTCCCCAATCGCATTATCAACATCCATCCGGCGTTGCTGCCCAAATACGGTGGCAAAGGGATGTACGGGCATCATGTTCACGAGGCGGTGGTGGCCAACCACGAAAAGGAGTCGGGCATCACCATCCATCTGGTCGACCAACACTATGACAGAGGTACGATTCTCTTTCAGGCGAAATGCCAGTTGACAGAGGAGGACACTGTCGACACGCTGGCACAGAAAATCCATCTGTTGGAGAAAGAGTTCTTCCCCAAGGTGATTGAAAAGACGGTCATGGGTCGTTAGTCAAAGGGAAATAAAAGGATAACCTTATGCGTATCGCTATCAACACAAGGCTCTTGATACCAGGCCATTTGGACGGCATCGGCTGGTTTACCGCCGAGACGGTGCGAAGGATGGTGACGGAGCACCCGGAACATGAGTTCATCCTCTTCTTTGACCGTCAGGTGACGTTGGATTGGAAGGCGGAGAATATGCGTCAGGTGGTGCTTATGCCTCCTGCCCGTCATCCGGTGCTGTGGTATCTGTTCTTTGAGTGGAGTGTCACGTGTGCACTGAGGAAATACAAGCCGGATGTGTTCTTGTCGACGGACGGTTGGATGTCGCTGAAGACAAAGGTGCCGACGTTGACGGTGATTCACGACCTGAACTTTGAACATGCAACCGACTATCTCCGTCCTTCGCATCAACGATATATGAAGCATTTCTTCCCGTTGTTTGCAAGAAAGGCCACGCGTGTGGCAACGGTGTCGGAATTCTCGAAGGAGGATATCGCCCAACAGTACGGGGTGGCGAGAGAGAAGATCGATGTGGTGTACGACGGTTCGCACAACAACTACCAGCCTTGTGACGAGACCACCAAGCAGAGGGTGAGAGAACAACAATGTGGCGGTAACCCTTATTATATATTTATAGGTACCATATCAAAAAGGAAGAATCTGGCCAATATCCTGTTGGCGTTTGACCGTTTCAAGGTGGATGACAAGCAGTCGACACAACTGCTGGTGGTGGGCAACCGATACTGGTGGGGCGATGAGCTGAAGGTGGCGTATGATTCGATGCAACATCAGTCGGATGTACATTTCATTGGCAGGGCTGAGCCCGCAGAGCTGGCACAGTTGCTGAGTGCGTCGGTGGCATTGGTCTATCCGTCGCTGTTCGAGGGGTTTGGCATTCCGATACTGGAGGCGTATTTTGCCGAGACGGCGGTGATTACTTCCAACATCACGTCGATGCCCGAGGTGGCAGGAGAAGCGGCGTTGCTGGTTGACCCTTACAATGTGGAGGAGATTGCCGAGGCGATGAAGCGGTTGTCTCTCTCTGAAGAGCTTAGAAACTCGCTGATTGAAAAGGGTCGCGTACAGCGGACGCTCTTTGATTGGGACAGAACGACGCGATTGCTGTGGCAAAGTCTGATGAAAACATATGAAGAAAGGCAATGAAAAAGGGATATTTGTTATTGATTGCGGCACTCTCACCTTGTCTGCTGATGGCGCAGAACCAGAAGGGCAGTCGTGAGAACTTGGTGTATAACTCTTCATTCGAAGAGTATCGCGAGTGCCCGAAAAAGATAGATGCTTTGGGCACACTGACCATCGTCGATGCTTGGTTCCAACCCACGGCAGGGTCGGCAGACTATTATAATGTATGTGGTTCGAAAGAGTGTGGTGTCCCCAAGAACAAACTGGGCTATCAGTCGGCTCACCGGGGGCTGGGGTATTGTGGCATCTATTGTTCAAAGACCGATTATCGCGAGTATCTTCAAACACAGTTGAAGCGTCCGCTCGTGGCGGGTCAAACCTATGAGTTGACGTTCTTTGTCAGTTTGTCGGAGTACTCGTCGGGATGTGTGGCCACGATAGGTGGTCTGTTTACCAAGGACAGGGTGTCGGATACAAACCGTATGGTTTTGATGAATAAAGAGATAAGGAAACTGTCACCACAAATTTCACAAACCATTGCTACATACTTTGAGCCACAAGTGGTCAACCCTTATGATCGGGTGTTGACCAACTACAAGGGCTGGACCATGATTACGGGTCGGTTTGTGGCTGAAGGGGGTGAGGAGTTTCTTACCATTGGAAACTTCTTCCCGGCAAGCAAGTCGAATGTTCAGGACCTGGATTCGTTGACCTATTTGTTACCAGGTGCTTACTATTATATTGATGATGTCTCGCTCTATTGTCTTACGTGTGGTGATTCCAGTCAGCAAGCGGTAATTGCATTGGTCGATACTGTTACCATTGAACAGAAAATACTGGGAACCGATGTCCCGTTACAGGAAGGCAGCACCTTTGTTCTAAAGAACATCTTCTTCGATTTCGACAAAAGCGTCTTGCTCCAACAATCATACAATGAACTGAAAGGATTGGTGGAGATATTGAACAAGTATCCGAAAATGAAAATAGAGGTGGGGGGACATACGGATGGCCGTGGATCGATTGACTACAACCAACGTCTCTCTGAAAGTCGAGCCAAAGCCGTTGTGGATTACCTTATCTCAAAAGGCATCGATCCGGCACGATTGAAGTACAAAGGTTACGGAAAAACTCAACCCATTGATTCGAACAATACCGACGAAGGCCGTGCCCGGAATCGTCGTGTTGAGTTCAAGATTCTTTCCATGTAGACATATACCTCCCGCACCAACGAGAAGTATCTTCTCGGTTCGTCGAGATATATCTTCTCGGAACCGTGAGATATATCTTCTCGTAGTGTCAAGACATACCTCTTGTCAGGAGATACCATGGATGATTCGAGGTGGTAGAGATGGTGTCGGTGTTTCAGAATGTCTCTGTCGAATCAATCAAGAACAAAAAAAGGTGACCCATTTGGATCACCTTTTTATTATTGTGTCGTTAACGACTATTCAATCACGCGATAGAAGGAAGTGCGGCGGTTGACGCTGTAGTTCAGGTCGCCAAAGGCCATGGTCTTACCTTTCCAGTCGCAGGTGAGACGGTCGGCGGGAATACCGAACTGCTCAACGAGGACGCGCTTGACTTCTTCAGCACGACGCTGGGAGAGTTTCCAGTTGTAGTCGTCGGAACCGGTCATGTCGCAGAAACCAACCAAGTTGAATTTCACGTTGGGGTTGTCTTTCATCACGCGAGCGCAAGCTTTGACTTTCTCCATCTGGTCAGCGGGAATCTTCCAGACATCAACAGGATAAAGAACCGAGAAGGGGAGAGCGTAGAACGTCAACTGGTCGTCCTTGATCTGGTTGATGATAGCCTGCAGGCTGTCATTGTTGGCATTGTTGCCGTTGCCACCAGTCACATTGGGACGATTGCGGAGCTGCTGCTCGAGGTCAGCAATCTGGTTGTTGAGTTTCTCTTCAGCTTTCTTGTTGTTTCTAACCTGAAGCTCGAGGTCGTTGATTTGTTTGGTCAGAGCGTCGAGGTTGTCGAGGGTCAGCTGGCTCTTCTGGTTCTGGATCTCAACGTCAACAGCGGTGAGGCCGGTGCGATACAGGTAACCAATACCGAGCAGTACGTTGCTCTGGCTGGTGAACTGATGGTTGGAAGTGGGAGCGGGCACATCAGCATTGATGCCATAACTTGCCTCAGCCATGACGGTCGAATGTTCGGTGAGGTCGTAGCTGTAACCAAGACCCATGTCGGTATAGAGTGCATTCAAACCGAAATGAGCACCACCAGCAATGTGTGCGGCTTGGGAGTTACCTGCTTTCCAAGAAAGACCACTCTCGATGAAAGCATAGAAGTCAGCTTTGCGATCGGGGTTCCAGTTGCAGCTGTTGAGGATGGAGTATTCAACACCTACCACTGTAGAAACGAAACCATCAATACCACCAAAACGAGCCCACATCATAGGAGCTCCAACAGTGGCACGAAGGGTCCAGTCCCAGTTAAGTTGTTTTTTGGCGATGGCCTTTGCGCCCCATGCCCAACCACCAGTGGGGTTGGCAACATTGGCATTGAGACCAGACTGCCATGCAGGGCCAGCCAAGGCACCAAACGACCAATTGCTCCACATGCCGTAACGGGGGTAATCATACTTACCTTTGCCGTCCTGAGCATAAGAGTTGCATGCGAAAGTGAGAACACATGCAATCATACCAATTCTAAATAGTCTTTTCAACATGTTTTTATTCTTTAAAGTTTATATTTTTTTACTATATTAAGACGCTATTTATCTTTGCAAAAGTACATATTATTTTTAATGTGCGAAATTTTTTTTCTATTTTTTGTAAGATATAATGGAAAGATAAATAACAATATATGGGTGTCTGTGTTATTGATGTTTACTTAAATCAGTTGATATTCAGTTGTATTCTATTTCTGTCGATTAACATTTTGTTGTTAGAAACTTAGAGAAGGAAATTTTACCTTTTAGTCATTTTTTTTGATGTCTATTACGTAAATAATTGTTTTTTGTTCCAATTATTGAAAAAAATTATGTCAAAAAAAGATGATGGTGCAAGCACTTTTTTTCACAATTTGTTTGTGTTTTTTCATTTTTGTGTATCTTTGCAAAAAAATAATACGAATCATTCCCTTGGTAAAACATAAACAATCGTCCTATGAATGCAATAAAAATCAATTGGGATCGTGCATTGAGTTTCCTCGATTCTGAAGCACTTTCTGAAATAGAATGGGAAGTTCTGGAAGCGAAGAAGAAACTGGTTGAAGGCACTGGCAAAGGTAACAATTTTCTGGGTTGGGTGAACCTCCCCAATGAGATTGATGATGAGATGCTCAGCAACATCAAATCAGATGTCGAGCGGCTGGCTCCTCAATCGCAGTTATTCGTTGTCATTGGTATTGGAGGCTCTTATCTCGGAGCCCGTGCCGTCATTGAGGCGTTGCAATCCGAGTTTGCAGCCTTTGAGAGTAACGATGCACCTTATGTAATCTACGCTGGACACACGCTAAGCGAAGATTACTATGTGAGACTGATGAGATTGCTTGAGAACAAGGATTACTCGGTTGCTGTCATTTCTAAATCGGGTACAACCACCGAGCCGGCTGTGGCATTCCGTATGATAAAGGATCAGATGGTCAAGAAATACGGAGAAGAAGGAGCTGCCCAACGTATCATCGCCATCACCGATGCTCGCAAGGGAGCGCTGCATGACATTGCTCTGCAGGAAGGCTATAGGATGTATGTTATTCCCGATAACGTGGGTGGACGCTTCTCTGTGTTGACTCCCGTAGGACTGGTGCCTATTGCCATGGCAGGATTTGACGTGGATGCACTGTTGCGTGGTGCTGCCGAGATGCAGGAATTGTGTGTGCAGAGCGACTCCTTGCAGGACAACCCTGCATTACGCTATGCCGCCATCCGCAATTTGTTGTATCGTAGAGGATATAGTGTAGAGATGTTGGTGAACTTCGAACCCAATCTGAAATACATCAGTGAATGGTGGAAACAATTGTATGGTGAGAGCGAGGGCAAGGAAGGGAAAGGCATTCTTCCCCATAGCTTGAGCTTTACCACCGACCTTCACTCCATGGGTCAGTATGTTCAGGAGGGTCAGCGTCTGATGTTTGAGACGGTCGTTAGCATGGAGTCTCCTGCTGAGACGGTCGATGTCCCATATGATGAGAAGAATCTCGATGGAATCAACTATTTAGTGGGGAAATCGCTGACAGAAATCAATCACAATGCCGAACTGGGCACAATCATCGCCCACAATCATGGAGGTGTCCCCATCGTGAAGATTGAAGTTCCCTGTGTCAACGAAGAGGTCTTGGGACAACTCATTTATTTCTTCGAGTTTGCTTGTGGAGTGAGTGGCTATATGTTGGATGTGAATCCTTTCGACCAGCCAGGTGTTGAAGCCTATAAGAAAAACATGTTTGCCCTGTTAGGGAAACCAGGATACGAGCATGTAAAGATTGAAGAATAGCCATCGTTTTTTTAGGTAAGAAAGAAGGGGTTGACATTTGCGTCAACCCCTTCTTTGTGTTCTTATGTAAGTACTGTCAATATGAGTAATAGCCTTGATTACTTTGATATGGATGGTCTTTCTTGTACTTCACATCCTTCAATGCATCAGCCTTGATATTGATTTGGAAACTCCAACTCTTATAGTACCCAAACGGCGTCCAGTTGAATCGCATCTCCCAGCAATGGAGGTCGCGATAGATATCAATCGAGGTATATGACATGCCGTGGTTGACAAAGTCGTATCCGGTCGAGAAGTTGACCTTCCATTTATCGGTAAGGCTGAAATTGCCGCTCATGCTTAGCGACTGAACGATATTGCTTTTGAAATTGTATTGCGAGGCGACATAGGTGCTTACATAATTAAAGGTGTAACTAAACGACAGGTTCCAAGGCACCGAGAAATCGACATAGTTGCCCATAAAGATAGAGGGTTGGTTATTGTAAGGACTTTGGAGTATGGGCGTTACCGCTTCTCCGTGAGTGGACTCTTTGCCTGCCGACTTTTTGAAAGTATTGTTGTTCAGACTCCATGACAGTTGAGCACTCCATGTGGCGTTGCTCTTTTGGAACACTTTTCCTACCTCGTTGAAAAGAAGTTGGTTGTGTTTGTTTCCCAACGAGTCGACAACATAGGGGGTGAACAATCCGGAATAGTTGATAACAAGATTCTTAAACAGTGTCGTTCGTCCACTGATGTTCAAGTCCGACCAGTTGAGGGAGTCTTTGGCGATGTCGTAATACATCGACGCCGACAGATTCTCGATGAGGACAACCTTCTTGGCATCCGTAGTGGTGTCACGCATAGATTTCACTTTCATCTCCAATTGGTTGCTGACATTGAAAGCCAGTTGCCCGCTACGACCGTCAGGAGGTCCACCGTACAGACTTTGTTCGAAGATAGAGTAGCGGTGGACATAGCCTGTGGTATCGGTGTATTGCTTCCAATAGCCAAGACGTTCCGACCCGAAGTCGGGGTGATAGGTGAAAGAAAGCGAGGGGTTGATAACATGGCGGATAGCCTTCACGGGACCGTACTTGAAGTTGAACATACCGTACAGACGAGTGGTGAGGCTGCTGTTGTAGGAGAAGCTTCTGTTGGCATGAAAACCTCGGATGGTGTCGATGACCAGCGATCCCGACTCGTTGATGTCCTTGTTGATTGTCGACCAGTGCCAACGTTCTGTATATGAGATACTGTTGTTCCAGTTAAAGTATTTCAGCACCTTCACACTGCTCTGGACGGGGAGACTGTGTTGGACACCATATTGCATCTTGTTGAAAACAGAGCGTTGCAAAATCAGCGAGTCGATGGTGGAAACATTGTTGTCTGCATTCAGCACATAGCTGGCGCTGATGTTCTCGTACCAACGGTAAGCGCCGCTGGCTTGTTTTCGGCGGAAAGGATAGAAAGTGTTTGAACTGAGTGACAGCGAAGGAAGTTTGATTGACATGATGCCTGTCTGTGCGTTGTAGTCCTCACGGGCCGAGGCGGCCAGGTTGAATGCCGACCCCAACTGGGTGGAGTAGCTGATGGAGGAGGTGGTGGTGCTGTTGAAGTAGTCGTTGCGATTGGTGGTGTTCTTCGAGTAGTTGCGACTTTGCAGATTCACGTTGGCGCTGAAGCGGCTGTTGGGGTTGGCCTTGGCATCTTGGTTGTGCGTCCACGACACTTTGAAGTCGCTATATATATTATAGGTGTTGGTGTCGCCGCGGATGCCCTCTTTCGTTCGACCATACCGCACATCGATGTTTCCCTTGTATTTATATCGTTTATAATAGTTCGACTTGGCTTCGGCTGCCCAGCTGAGGTTGGTGTATATCTCGCCTAACAACGCCAAGTCGGAGTAGTCGTTGATAGCCCAATAATAGCCACCTTCTTTCAGATAGTAGCCCCTGCCGTTTTGCCATCCATACGAGGGGATGATTATTCCCGAAGTGACGCCGTGTGTCAGAGGGAAGAAGGCAAAAGGCAAAGCCAATGGTGTGGGGATGTCGCGAATGGTGACGTAAGCAGGGCCTGTAACAATCATGTTACCAGTGATTAGTTTCGATTTGGTAAAGTTCAGGGCAAAATGAGGATGGGCATAGTTGCAGGTGGTGTACATGCCACTGTTCAAATACATTACCGAGTCGTTGACCTTCTTTACGGTGTTGCCGTGCAGGAAACCGTCACCCTCTTGCGTCACCACGCCCGTGATGAGCCCCTTCTTGGTCTCGTAGTTAAAGGTTATGGAATCAGCGTTGTACTCATCTTCTCCCTGCTTGAAATAGGGGCGGCCTTTGTATTCGCCGCCACTGTCCACCACGCCGCGGGCGCTGAGCAGCTGTTTGTCGAAATCCACCACCACATTGTCGGCCTTCATGACCATTCCCTGATAGTCGATGGTTCCTTCGGTGTAAAGAAAAGCTCTTCTCTCATCCAAGTTGATGGCCACCGAGTCTTTGGCTTTGTAGCTCACTATTTGCTTGATGGCATTGGGTGATAGAGCGATGGTGTTTCCTTTGGCGACACTGTCTTGCGTCTGTGTCGAGTCCATTTCGGAGATTGTTTTTGTTGAATCGAGGATAGGTGAGGGGGCATCGAAGGAAGAGTCTTTCAATGGTTTGGTTTTAAGACCTGTTGGCTTAGAAACAAGAGTAGGCTTGTTCAGTGTGGGCCGAACCTGAGTGGTATCTTGTCCCCATGACAACCCTGCCGTCAACAGTAGCAGCCATACCACAAACCATCTTTTTATATATGTTTTAATACAATTCAAAAAAAAGTTCTATTTTTGCAATTTTAAATTTGCAAAGATACGTCTATTTTTGCAATTGGAACGATTAATTTTAAATGATATGACAATGAAACGCTTATTGTTGTTTTTTATTGCACTGGGATTGCTTTTCGGCACTGCTTTCGCTCAAAAAACATCCACCTCAAAAGTCCAAACGTTGGTCATTGACCCAGGACATGGGGGAGCCAAACCAGGTGCCCAAGGCAAACAATGTTGGGAGAAAGACCTGGTGCTTTCTGTCGCACTCAAGTTCGGCAAACTTGTCGAAGACAACTTCCCTGATGTGAAAGTGATTTACACTCGCAAGAGTGATGTCGACATATCGTTGGCCGAGCGTGCTCATATTGCCAATCGTAACAAAGCCGATCTTTTTATCTCCATCCACGCCAACTCGCACACCACTCCCACTCCTGTGGGTGTCGAGACCTTTGTGATGGGACTCTCACAGAGCCGTGCCAACATGGAGGTTGCCAAGAAAGAGAACGCCGACATCCTGCTCGAAGCCGGCTATAAGGACAACGAAGACTACAAAGGCTTCGACCCCAATTCCCCCGAGAGTTATGTGATGTTTGCCATGTACCAGAATGTCTTCATGGACCGCAGCCTCGATTTTGCCCAGTATATTCAGGACCAGTACAAAGCCAACCTGCGTACTGTCAACCGTGGAGTGAAGCAAGCCGAGCTCTTTGTTCTTTACAAGACATCCATGCCCTCGGTGCTGACCGAGATAGGCTTCATCAGCAACCCCGAGGAGGAGGCTTTCATGTTGAGCGACGCAGGGCAAGCCAAGATTGCCGTCAGCCTCCTCAACGCGTTCAACAACTATAAAGCACAGGTGGAGCAAACCAAGCCCAAGACCAACCTCACCATCGACATCCCTGGCTACAGCAAAGGCAAGACCACTGCCCAGCAGCAGGCCGCTGTTGCACAAGCCAAAGCCGAAGCCGCTGCCGACAAGGCCATAGAGAACACAGCGGCGCAGACCATCGACGAGAACAACGGCACCCTCGACGATGAGGATGCACGGCAGGCCGCTCAGGAAGCAGCCGAAGCCAAACGCAGAGCCGAAGCCGAGGCCGAAGAGGCTCGTGCCAAAGCCGAGGCCGAAAGTCGTGTGCTCCCCATTGTCAACTACGATGCTCCCGAGCCTGCCAAGACAGTCCCCACCACGGGTGCCGAGGAGAGAGTGCCTTCCGACAAAGAGGCTGGCGTGGTCGACGGAGTCACCTATCGTGTCCAGTTCCTCACAAGCGACAAACCTCTTGACGAAGGCGACAAAGCCTTCAAAGGCATCACTGGCTACGACATGTACGAGCAGGGGGGGCTGTATCGTTATACCATGGGCAACGAAAACACCATGAAGAAAGCCGTCGCCATCCAAAACGAGATACGCGCCAAAGGGTTCAAGGACGCCTTTGTCATCGCCTTTTTCAACGGCAAGCGAATCAGCTTGCAGGAAGCACGCGAGATGCTTGAAGAACAATAAGCCACTTCTCCCCATACCTTACCGATGTTAGAAGTAAAGAATATTACCAAAGTCTACGGCGAGCAACGTGCCGTCGACAATGCCAGTTTCACCATCACCCCTGGTGAGATTGTGGGTTTGCTTGGCCCCAACGGTGCGGGCAAGTCAACCCTCATGAAAATCATCACTTGTTTTCTTCCCCCCACAGAGGGTACAGTCTCTGTCTACGGCTACGACATCTTTGACGACCCCGTCAACGTGCGTCGTCAGATTGGCTACTTGCCCGAGCAGAATCCGCTCTACACCGACATGTATGTACGCGAGTTCCTTCGTTTCGTGGCCGGAGTCTATCAGATTCCCCATGCCAAGGAGCGGGTCGAGGAGATGATAGCCCTTACAGGTCTTACCCCCGAGAGCGACAAACGCATCATGGCACTCTCCAAAGGCTATCGCCAGCGAGTGGGTCTGGCACAAGCGCTCATCCACGACCCCAAGGTGCTCATCCTCGACGAGCCCACCACCGGTCTCGACCCCAACCAGCTCGAAGAGATACGCTCCCTGATACGCAATGTCGGCAAGACCAAGATTGTACTGCTCTCCACCCATATCATGCAGGAAGTCGAAGCCATGTGCAGCCGTGCCATCATCATCCACCACGGAAAGATTATCGACGACGAGCTCATTAAGAATTTCCGTCCGGGCGAGATGACCCAGCGTTTCCATGCCCTCACCCAAAACCGTCAATAACAACCCAGTATACCATGAACCGTCAGCAACTCGTCAACCTCATCCGCGAACGCCAGTCGTTCCTCTGCGTCGGCCTCGACACCGACCTCAACAAAATCCCCGACCATCTGAAAGGAGAGCCCGATGCCGCTTTCCTCTTCAACAAAGCCATCATCGATGCCACCATCGACCATTGTGTGGCCTACAAGCCCAATCTGGCTTTCTATGAAAGCATGGGCATCGAAGGACTGGCACAACTCAAGAAGACCACCGACTATCTCCACTCCCTTCCCAAGCCGGCCTTCCTTATCGCTGACGCCAAGCGTGGCGACATCGGCAACACCTCGCAGCAGTATGCCAAAGCTTTCCTCTCCCCCGATGGCGATTTCAACTTCGACGCCCTCACCATTGCCCCCTATATGGGCGAAGATTCCGTCACCCCTTTCCTTACCTACGAAGGCAAGTGGGCCGTCCTTCTGGCGTTGACCTCCAACAAAGGCGCTTTTGACTTCCAATTTATGCAGGACCAAGTGAGCGGGCAGCGGCTCTTCGAGCGAGTGCTGAACGCCTCACTCCAATGGGGCAACCCCGACAACCTGATGTATGTCGTGGGAGCCACCAAGGCCGACATGCTGACCTCCATCCGCGCCATTGTCCCCGACAGCTTCCTCCTTGTGCCGGGTGTCGGAGCCCAAGGCGGCAGCCTCGAAGAGGTCTGTCGTTACGGACTCACCCAAGAGTGCGGTCTGCTGGTCAACTCCTCGCGTGGCATCATCTACGCCTCTCGCGAACGTGACTTTGCCGAACGTG
Organism: uncultured Bacteroidales bacterium; assembly: GCA_905236405.1. Taxonomy (GTDB): domain Bacteria; phylum Bacteroidota; class Bacteroidia; order Bacteroidales; family P3; genus Colimorpha. The sequence continues at coordinate 3,801 of CAJOQB010000135.1, read as the reverse complement.
CCGCTCAGGAAGCACAGAAGCTTCAGGCACAGATGGCTGTCGAACTCAAGAAAAATTGGATGTGATGGACGGCGACTACCACGAGCAAGTGCAGCGGCTGAAAGACAACCCCGCCACGCGAAGACCCTTTATCATGTTCCGCATCCTCTTGGTGCTTAGCATCATCGGGTCGGGAGCGAATTGCTTCTCCTATTTGTTGATGGGGATGATACAGCCCATTTTGCAGCAACAGTACCCCGCCATCGAGGAGACCATGCAGTCCAGTCCCCAGATGGCCGAGATGTTCGAGCTCACCAAAGCACAGTACGAACAGTTTGTTTTCGACACCCCGCGAGCCTACTACCTGATGGCCTTCGTCCTTTTCGCCATCTCGTTGACAGGTGTCGTCATGATGTGGCGGCTTCGCAAGAACGGCTTCCATTACTATGCCGTTGCCCAGCTGTTGTTCATCATCCTCACTCTCCTCTATTTGGGCAAAGCCTCCATGAGTGTCGGCAACATCATGTTCACCCTCCTCTTCCTTTTCCTCTACTATTCGTTGTTGCGGGTCTTGGAGCTCAACGGCAAAAAGAGGGAAGATCCCCCCAAGGCTCAGTAGCCCAGCGTTGACAGCGGAGCCATCTTGATTCTCAGTTGCAGCATGCATTCCCATTGGTTGTTGCCAGGCGTCTGGTCGTGGCCTGTGCCGATGTTTTCGCGGTCCGAGTAGTGGGTCCATCCCACACGCAGGCCGCCCCCTATACGTTCGTTGCCCTCGTAGTGCAGCGTCAGGTAGCAGCGACAGCCTTTCCCATACATCATCATCGACCCGCCCTCGAACTGCAGCCCTCGTTCGGCCAGGTATAATCGGGCGTCGTAGCCTCCTGCGTCGAACAGCGACACCCTGCCCACCCAGGTGATGGGCAGCAGATCCCACAGAGGCTTGTATTCCACATCCTGTGCTACAGCCCATCCCCATTGTGTCTCGTGCAGGTCGCAGCCGAACCGTGCCGCCTTGGCGTGGGTCGTCAGTCGCAGCTCGTCGGACGCCTTCCAGTCCCATGTGGCCGACCATCTTTGCAGCACCGTGCTTTCCTGCACATAGGCTTTGGCGTCGTCAACCGTGGCGTTGCGTTTGCCCATACGGTTCGAGTATTGCAGGTCTATCCGGTGGCGGCGACCCATGTTGCGATAGGCCTTCACCGAGAAGTCCCTCCCGTTCGACGGGGCATAGATGCGGTACTTCATCTCGGGGAAATAGTAGAAGTCGGCAGTCATGGTGGTGTGAATGTTCAGGGGCCAGCGGCTGTTCCAGCACATCCTGAGGCCACGCTCATTTTGGTTGTGGCTGTTTCTTCCGTTGGCCGAAGCGTACAGGTTTTGGTAGACAGGCGAGTAGTTGCGGAGCGTGATGGCCAGGCGGTTGTCGGCGTCCATGTCGAAAATCGCTCCGGCCATGCCTGCCCACGGCACCCCCTCCCACACCGTGTCCAACGCGCGAGCGTAGCTCAGTTCGCCAAACAGCTGCACCGTCCGGTAGCGGTACGAGGCGTCGACACCTGCCGCCACCCCCCTGCTTCCGCGGAAAGCGTTGTAGTTGTACACATAGCGTTGTGGCTTGATGGGTTTGTCGAACCATAGGCCGTAAGCCGTGGCGCCCACAGTCAGCCGTGGGTTTTTCCATTGTATCCTTCCCCCCGCCAGCTGCTCCGTCAGCAGGTTCTTCTTGCCGGCTTCCAGCTCGCTGCGGTGGTATCCGTCGGTGTAGATGCTCTGCACCCATTGGTATACGCCTGTCGTGTCGAGGGCTTTCTTTGGAGCCGTGGCGTCACGTCGTACATATGAATAGAAAGGTATCAGCTCCCAGCCGCCACCCATCGCCAAGTCGACGGCCACCCCGTTGAAATAGCCATACTCGCTCATCGCCCCTGCCCCTTTCACCCCTTGTCCGTAACGCCATTCCGACGAAGCGTCCGACGACCACGGGGCAAAGCCGTTCCACAGGGTCAGCCCCTGCCCGAACTGCAGGTTGTATCTGCCTGCCACCATCCGTTTGACGGGTCCCCAGTCGTTCACCAACAGGTGGTAGCTGTAGTGGTCGAATCCGTCTGGCTGGGCGCCGTACAGGAACTGCTCCCCCGGGTCCTTGTCCCCCGACAGTTGCAGTTGGATTCTGTCCCGATAGTTGAACTGGTAGCGGAAATAGGCTCGCAACGGACTTCCCCTGTAGGTGCTGTCACGATAGCCCTCGGCCATAGGGAAACTGCGGCGGACACCCGTCACCAAGCTCCCTTTCCCCTCTTGCAGCACATCGTGCAGACGCAGCGGACGCTTGTTTTCCACAGGCATGACGCATACAAAAGGGCGAAGGCGTGCGAGGGTCGCCGCGTCGAACCCGTTCAGCAGATACATCTCGTATATCGACAGCATCTGTCCGTGCTGCAGGATGTAGGCTTTGACGATGTCCCATTGCAGGGCACTGACAAAGGGCAGCAGCAGTATGCGGTTCGAAGCCGTGTCGTTCAGGTTGATGGGGTTCTCGAGCAGTTGTGTCAGCAGTTCCTCCAGTTCGTCGCTGTTGGTGCTGCCCGTCTCTTCTGCCCACTCCTCGATATATCGCTGCCATTCCGTCGACAGCGGCACCTGTGACCGCAGGCTCCAGGGGAGCAAGGCCAGCAGTAGTGCAACCAAGAGCAGCTTTCCCTTCATCGAATGGGCCAAAGGAGGGCGGAAAAAATTGTCACAGCGTTTCTTTCAGGCTGACAAGGAAAGACCTCACCTCCATGAGAGACTCCTGCATGATGCGACGTTCGTCGTACGAACCCTCGCGGAGGGTCGTCAGTGCCTCGCGACGTTCCTGTCTCAGTTGGTCGCGGGCCCCTTCTAACGTATAGCCGCAGTCGCGGGTGAGGTATTGGATTCGTTTCAGCAAAGCGATGTCGTTGACAGTGTACAGCCTTACACCGCGGGCGTTCTTGTGAGGGTTGATCCATTTAAACTCCTTTTCCCAGAATCGCAATGTCGAGGTGTTGACACCCATCGTGGCTGCCACCTCGCTGATACTATAGTAAAGCTTGTCCATCGTTCTTTGTCGTTATGTTGTATCTAAAAAGCTGATTATAACACTCTATAATCAGCTGCTCCAACCATTGGAAGCAACTGCAAAGATACAACATTTTACCAGTTCTCTCGTCTGTTTCTCTTTTTTGTTCCGACAGTTCCAGCCGCCTGCACCCCTCCTCAGAGCCCTTTTCGCTTACAGTTCCAGCCGCATGGAACTACTTGTTCCAAGCATGTGAGACAATGTGTCTCACGCGGCTGAAACTATATGAGACATGTACCTGCTTGTCTATCAATAGCATGGTGTCACCCTCTTCACTTGTCCTTCCGTGTCGTGGACACGCCACCGAAAAGCGTTTTTATGCAAAAAAATAGACCAGCCTTCACAGGCAGGTCTATTTTCTCTACAAACAATTCTCGTTTCTTTGTCACATTTTCACCTTCCTATCACGAAGCTGCGGACAGAGGAGCCCTCGGCGGTGGTGACGCGGAGCAGGTAGCTGCCTGCCGCGAGGGAGGAGACATCGAGTGTGGCGACGGCTTGGTCGGAGGCCTGTATCATGACCTTCTGCCCCTTGGCGTTGAACACCTCGAAGGTGGCGGGGCCGGCATTGGGTCTCTCCACCGTCAGGCGGTTGCGAGTCGGGTTGGGCGAGACGGAGAAGTCCAGAGGGCCGACATTGTCGATGCCTATTGTTGACGGATCGACAGCGAAAATGGCTTCGAACACCGTGTCCTGTGTGACGGTGACAATGCGGGGTG
>CAJOQB010000134.1 GCA_905236405.1 uncultured Bacteroidales bacterium | reverse complement strand
CTAATATACATTTATATCTATATATATAGATATATAGATATATAGATATAAAATTTTACATTAACTTTTTACCTCCATGTTTTCAACTGCAACACTGCAACGCTGCAACGCTCGAAAAAAAAATCAAAAAAAATTCGTAGACCGCAATGCAATGGTTGTACTTTTGCATCGTCGTTTTGTGAGGGCAAAAAGGCTATCGCTCTGACTTTCTAAGTCTGATGTAACTCTGATGTAAGTCTGACTTGACTCTGACCTGCCAAAATCGCCCCCCAAGACGACGAGCGTTCTTTGAAACGAATGACTATGGCAATGGCCGTCTACGGCGAAATGGCCAACGTCAACGGACGTTTTGGGTCAGTCGGAGACAGGTGGCGACGATGCTCGCGACATCGATGCCACATTGTTTCTGCAGCAGGTCGACGGAGCCGTGGGGAATGAACTCGTCGGGGATGCCGAGTGGATGCACCAGAGGGCAATGTCGTGTGGGGTCGAGTTGCCGCTGTGCCAGATATTCCTCGACGGCGCTGCCCAGTCCTCCTTTGACCACTCCGTCTTCGAGGGTGACAATATGGTCGTAGCGGTCGGCGACGTTGTCGAGCAGGTCGGTGTCGATGGGCTTGAGGAACCGCATATCGTAGACGCCTATCTCGAGGTGATGCTCTTGCCGCAGGAGCTCGGCGGCACGAAGTGCATTGTTGCCGATATGACCGATGCTGACGATGGCCACCCGTTCGCCTTCAAGCAAGCAACGTCCTTTGCCCACGGGCAGGACTTCCATAGGCGACTGCCAGTCGGCATGAACGCTGCGTCCACGGGGATAGCGGATGACGAAGGCGCCTTGATTGGGTTGTTGGGCGGTGTACATCATGTGGCGCAACTCGTGCTCGTCGAGGGGAGCACAGATGGTGAGATGGGGTATGGGCCGCAGGCAGGCGAGGTCGAAGGTGCCGTGATGTGTGGGGCCGTCGTCGCCCACCAATCCGGCTCGGTCGAGACAGAGAATCACCGGCAGCCGCTGCAGGGCCACATCGTGGATGATCTGGTCGTAGGCTCGCTGCATGAACGAGGAATAGATGTTGCAGAAGGGGACCATACCCTGTGCCGCCAATCCTGCGGCGAAGGTGACGGCATGTTGCTCGGCGATGCCGACATCGAAACAACGCGAGGGCATCTGTTCCATCATCATGTTGAGCGAACAGCCGGTAGGCATGGCGGGGGTGATGCCGACAATGCGGGGGTTCTCTTTCGCCAGCTCGATGATGGTGTGGCCGAAGACATCCTGATATTTGGGTGGCTGTGGCTCGGACGGAGTGCTGCTGATTTGGTTGCCCGTCTCGGCGTTGAAAAGGCCCGGGGCATGATAGACAACGGGGTTCTTCTCCGCCATCTTGAGTCCTTTGCCTTTCTTGGTGACGATATGGAGCAGGCGAGGCCCTTTGATTTCCTTGAGGGAGGAGAGCACCTTGACGAGGTTTTCCACATCGTGCCCGTCGATGGGGCCGAAGTAGCGGAAGCCCAAGCTCTCGAAGAGGTTGGCACCTTTGAGCATGGCTGTCTTGGTGACAAAAAGGGTCTTGCTGAGGAAGTTCTTTGTCCTGGAGCGCGACTCGTCGCCACCGGCTCGGAGCCACATGCGTTCCTTGAACTGGTTGTAGCTGCGGCTGGAGGTGATACGGGTGAGGTGGCTGGAGAGCCCTCCGACGCTCTTGTCGATAGAGATGCCGTTGTCGTTGAGGATGACAAGGATGTTGGACTTGGAGACGCCTGCGTTGTTGAGTGCCTCGAAGGCCTCGCCGCCTGTAAAGCTGCCGTCGCCGATGACGGCGATATGCTGTCGGGTAGTGTTGCCCTGCAGGTTGGAGGCAATGGCCATACCGAGGGCGGCGGAGATGGAGGTGGAGCTGTGGCCGGTGCCAAAGGCGTCGTAGGGGCTTTCGTCCATCTTGGGGAACCCGCTGATGCCGCCATAGGTGCGGATGGTGGGGAACTGGTCGCGACGACCGGTAAGGATTTTATGGCTGTAGGCTTGGTGTCCGACGTCCCAAATCAGCTTGTCGTCGGGTGTGTTGAAGACATAATGGAGGGCGATGGTCAACTCGACGGTACCCAAACTGGAGGCCAAGTGGCCAGGATGGGTGGCAAGGGTATCGACGATGTACCGACGCAGTTCGGTGGCCAACTCTTTCAGGTCGGAAACCGGCAATCGTCGCAGGTCGGCAGGGGAATCTATATTACTAAGTATCACTCCGTACATTTAGTTTTGGCAGTCAATCGGTGAGTTAACAGTTATTTCTTTGGCTCGGTTTCGTCGAGGACAATCTTATAGGAGGGGTCGGTCTTGGGCAACGGTTCGAAGTCTTTGTTGAGTTTGGGGTTGTCGACACGACCTTGGGCACTCGCATGCAGCTCCCACCGTCCGTTGACAAAGATATACGCCATTTCGGTGCCCGTCTGGACATAGTATTGGTACAGGCCTTCCATACCCGGTATCTGCGGCGCCACTTCGTCGAAGATAATCATCTTCATCTTCTGTTGGTATATCTCACGCAGCGTGACGGTACGACCGTTTTTCTTGACTTTCTTGGACGACTCCACATCGACAAACTGGTCTTCGTAGCGGACATTGACCATTGCCGTCGCTGCGTATTGCAGCACCACACGACGACGATTCTTCTCGCGGCGGAAGACCGACTGTCCGAAGATGGGTTGCGCGGTGGTCCCTTTGAAGGCGATGGGCTCGATGACCTTTCGTTGGGTGAGTGCGTCGACGCCCGTCCACCCTATCAAGGTGTAATACATCTTGCCCTCGAATTTCTGCTCGACAAGGTCTTGATAGACACACCCGTACCAGTTGTCGGGGTCGAGCACCGTCTCTTCGGCAGAGAGTATCTCGTCGCTTTTGTCGTGCAAAGTGTATACCAGATACTCGCCATCCTTCTCGCTCCACGACTGGACGAAGCCGAAGCACTCGTACTCGCCGTCGTCGCGTACCACCGGCCACGTGATGATGCGGAACTGCTTGTCGGACGAGGTGAGCACGGAGACGCGGGTGCCAAAATGCCAGTCGACAAAGAAGGAGTTGTCCTGTGCAAGTGCCTCTTGCATCAGTTCGACAAACTGCTCGTTGGCGTTGTAGCGTTCGTTATCGGTAGGTGCGGTATAAATTCTCTCTATCAGGGGATCGAGTTCCTTCTGTATTTGAAGGAAGAAGGCTTTGTCCTGTGCCCACAGCGAGAGAGGGCTCCAACAAAGGATACAGACAAGAAGGCAACACAATATGTTATGCTTGAACACTTTGCTATTCATTTACACTTTTTCGCTTAAGCTATTTCGTTACGATGTATTATCTATTTGCATTCAATTACGTAAATTTATGAAATTTGTTGTAGCAAGGCGAGTTTTTTTTTGCAGATTGGTCAACAACCGAACGAAAGGGCAGAAAACAAAAAAAAATTAGCCTATCAATGAATTATTATTCGAAAAGTTGTATCTTTGTACATTCTTTCAAGAGGAAAGAACGTCATTTTGTTGTTGAATATCAAGATAGTTATATAGATGAAAAAAGGTATCATTATTCTGTCGCTTGCCCTGACGATGGGGTTTTCTGCATTCGCTCAGTTCACCGACTGGGGTGTCCGCTTCGGTTTGGGTGCTGCCACCATCTCTGACGACCTGCTTACCCGTTCGCCCGTCTGTGCAATGGATTTGGGCGGATATGTGAACTATGGTTTCGAAAACACCGCCGCTTTCTGGGCCGACAATCTATATCTGCAATTAGGAGCCAACATCGTGAGACGCGGTGCCCGTTTCGAACAGGTGTGGGAGCTACAGCGTTCCTACCGCGAAGGGTTCTATCATCTGAACTATTTCGAGATTCCCGTGTTGGCTGCATGGAAAATGGAGCTGCCTTTTGCTGAAGCCGAACACTATGCCAACCTCTACGTCGGTCCCGCTCTCGGGGTCGGATTCTTCGGCAGAATATGGGATCGTCACGTGACGCCCGGATTCCCGCAGACTTCGGTCAACTACGACACCTATGAGTCCCAAAACCGTTCCGACAAGAAAGCCTTCAAGCACATGCGTCGCTTCGACATCAGCTCCCGCATCGGCATAGGATACAAGCACAACACTTTGACTGTGGACCTTTTCTGGGAACACGGGTTCATCTCTTTGATGAAAGAACAGGACGTTCTCCGCACACTCGATGCACAAAGCACAGAGAACAATAACAACAACAATAACAACACCGACAACAACATCAACCCCTATACGGGTGTCAACAATGCCCTTGTGCTCAGCATCGGTTACACCCTCCCGTTGAAATAATCCTCCCACTGGATTCACGTAGGTAGAAGCAAACGAGATGTTCCATTACGAAAAGACCCCTAATCTTTCACTTATTGTCGCTATGGCTACCAACCGAGCCATCGGCAAGGACAACGACTTGTTGTGGCATATCTCTGCCGACCTGAAACGGTTCAAGTCGCTTACCAGCGGCCATCCCGTCATCATGGGTCGCAAGACCTTTCTGTCGCTACCCAAACGACCGCTGCCCAACCGTCGCAACATCGTCCTGACCCACGACCAAGAGTTCCATCCCGAAGGTGTGGAAGTGGCTGCCACCTTACGCCAGGCGCTTCAACTGATAACCGACGAGGAGGAAAGTTTCATTATCGGCGGAGCCTCCATCTACGAGCAATTCCTTCCCCTCGCAAACCGTTTGTATGTCACATTGGTGGACAGAGAATACGATGCCGATGTCTATTTCCCAATCATCGACCATTCCCTATTTATCGAGACCTACCAATCGGAAAAACACATCGACGAGGCTTCGGGGCTTTCCTACCAGTTCTTTGACTATGAGCGACGATTCGGGAGCCTAAATTCTAGTTACAAGTGCAACACTGAGTAGAAAAAAAAGAGCACCAAAAATTGGTACTCTCAGGTAAAATGACTACTTTTGT
>CAJOQB010000133.1 GCA_905236405.1 uncultured Bacteroidales bacterium | reverse complement strand
TCTCTTCGAGGAGTGTATACGTTTGGACACCCTCTGCACTTGGTTTGGCCAGATTCGCTGCAACAACATGACGTTCATCCTCGATGCATCGTTCAACAACAACCGTCGTGACGGCGAGCCGCTCATTACGGTGAAACGCACCACCGAGCGTATCCGTGGCCTGCGTGTGCGTAGCGACATCGTTATCTTCAACGCTGCCAATGTGGAGAAGACTGCCTATAACTTTGACGAGATGCGTCACGGTTTCCTCACCTACTACATGCTGAAGGAGCTGAAACGTTGCAAGGGCGACATCACTTATGGCAACCTCTACAACGCCATTATGACCACCGTGCCTAAGGAATCGGCTCTGCAAGGCAAACTGCAGGAACCCGAGGTGATTGCTGGCGGCAAGGTGAAAGACAGTTGGATCAACATGCGTTTCAGATAGTCGGTTCATTAGATTGATGTAATGAAAAGGATTCTTTTCCTGATTGTTTCGCTGCTTCCCCTGACGGGACTCTTTGCCCAGTTGGGGGTCAACGCCGAACAGTTGCAGTATCGTATTCTTTCGACTGGCGTGCAGCCCACGGTGGCGGTGGCCCCTGCTCCAGATGGCCGTCACTACGAGGGCAACATCGTGGTGCCTCCTTACGTGAAGCTGGGTGGCGGTATCTACACGGTCGCTGCGATAGACACTGCCGCTTTTGCCAACAGCCCCTACTTGGCCGCAATACAGCTGCCGCAGACATTGGAGAAGGTGGGTAGCCGTGCTTTTGCCGACTGTCCAAGGCTGGTGTCGGTGCAGTTCTCTTCGGGCCCGAGCAGGGTGGAGAGCCATACATTTGTCAACTGTGAACGTCTGCAGCGTGTGGTGCTTCCCTACAAGTGCGAGGTGCTGGAGTCGGAGGTGTTTTATAATTGTCGTAGTTTGCAGCTGATTACCTTGCCTGCCACCCTCAAACGAATCGAAGAGCATTGCTTTGCAGCGTGCAGTGAACTGGAACAGGTGCTGTCGACGGCTGCTTTGCGATATGTCGACCGCTCGGCATTTGAGGGTTGCTACTTGTTGAAGTTGGTGCCAGGGGTGGCGTCCGAGGAGCCAGCAATCGCTGTACAATCTCCCAAGCCCGTGGTGGCTGAAGAAAAGGAACCGGAATCCGCCTTCCTAAAAAACGACACACTGCCCAAGTCTTTAGTGGCTGAAGAAAAGGAAACGGAGTCCGCCCCTGTTGTTGCTACTCCTGCTGTTGCAGCGACGTGGCAGGAGCGAGAAGCGGCTTTCGATGCTCATCAGAAAGAGGTGGAAAAACAAGTGAAAGATGTCAAGCAGACGACGGCTACCGTGGGCGGCGATGTGTCGGAATATGTTGACCCGTCGAGATATGATTTCTCTGTGAAATACAAGGACAACACTTTCTATTTGTCGATCATGTCAAACGGACAGGCTGCCATTGTGTCGGCGTTGCCCCATACTTCGGAGTTTCAGTCGTCGCAAGATGTAGGCTATACTGGCACGTTGTCGTTGCCCGATATGGTGACATTTGGTGGCAACACTTACACGGTTACATTGTTGGCAGACCGTTGCTTTGCCAACTGTCGTCAGCTGCAGTCGGTGGTCATTCCGGCGACGGTCAAGGACATTGGAGACAATGCCTTTTTGAACTGTGTGTCGCTGACAAAGGTGACCCTTCCTTCGTCGCTTGAAAGGGTGTCGTCGACAGCCTTCGAGGGATGCACGACGATAGAATACCAACATTACGGCAATGGCCTCTATCTCGGCAACCCGTCCAACCCCTACGAGGTGCTGGTCAAAGCCATAGGTGTCGACATCACCAGTGTCGATGTCTATATAACCACCAGTTTGATTGCTGACGGAGCTTTCTACAACTGTCGTCGGCTCACCTCGTTCAAGTCGCCCCTGTCGATGCGTTATATTGGTGCAATGGCCTTTGGCAATTGTGTCAACCTAAGCAAAGTCCATATTACAGAGCCCAATACTGTCATCCGTCCGTCGGCGTTCTCCAATTGTGAGAAGCTGACGAAGATGAATATTGCAGGCGTTCGTACCTCGTTGGGAGAGTATGAATGGTAGTTTATTGTTTCTCCTCGGATGATCGGACGGGAATGGAGCCGTCGGCCTCTTTGCGTAGCAAGATACGGAAGACGGTGCCTTGACCCTCGACACTGTATTTGAGGAAGATTTTGCCGCGGTGGTATTCGTTGATGATGCGGCGGGCAAGCGAGAGCCCAAGTCCCCAACCTCTTGTCTTTGTTGTGAAGCCCGACTGGAAGATTTGTTTCTGAACAGCGGGCGACATTCCTTTGCCTGTGTCGCAGAGGTCGATGATGACGTTGTGGGTGTCGGAGGTCACGATAACTGTGAATGTGCCGTTGCCGTTCATAGCGTCAATGGCATTTTTGCAGATGTTCTCAATCACCCACTCGAAGAGGTAGCGGTTCAGCGGAATAATGAGTTGCTCGTCGGGGAAATTACTGACAAACTTTACGTTGCGAGAGGTGCGCGTCTGAAGGTAGTTGAGAGTACCTTGGATGACCTCGCAGACATTCTCGGGACTCATCTCCGGCACAGAGCCTATCTTGGAGAAGCGATGGGTGATGGTCTCTAATCGGTTGAGGTCTTTGCGAATCTCTTCGGCATATTGTTTTTCGTAAGTCTTGCCCTCCAAGTACTCGTTCCATGCAATAAGAGAAGAGATGGGGGTGCCTAATTGGTGGGCGGTCTCTTTGGCAAGTCCCACCCAGATGCGGTTCTGTTCGTTGGATTGGGCGGTGCGGAAGAGGTTGTAGGAGATGAGAATCAGCACGAAGATGACGAAAATATATAGAATGGGAATCCAGCGAAGCGACTTCAGCAAGGGGGTGTTCTCGTAAAAGACATAGGCGCGATGATTGTCGGGCATAGCGATGACGATAGGATCGTTGGCTTCCTGCATCTCGCAAATCTTCTCTGAAAGCCGTTCGGGCGTGTTGAACTCTTTCTCGGCGATGTTGCCGCTGCCGAGGACAAACTCCTGCAAACTGTCGACCACCAAGACGGGGACGGCCACCGAGTTGTTGGTGATGTCGGAAAGGAACGACTGGGTGAGGTTGTCGATAGTGTAGCGTAAGTCGGAGTAGAGTTTCGACTCTTTGTAGTAGAGGGTGAACGGCATGCCCCATACGTGGTAGGGGATGGGAGGCTCTTGCGTGAACTCTTTGTATAAATTGCCTTCCAGTTTGTCGACATCCTCTGGTATGTCGATGTTGTTGTGAGCCATGATATATCCGCGGTCGTCGGTGATGATGACTGGGATGGAATGGTTGGCGGTGATATAGTCGGTGAAGAAGAGGCTGACGGTATTGTTGAGTTGCTGCGAGACAGCTATCTGTTGGGCACGGGTGTAGAACTCCATCTTGGCATGTTCGTCTTCGGCAATGTGGGCGAAGAACTGTTCTGTCTGTGCCACCAACTCGGCTCGTTGACCGATGGCGGCAGCCCAGATACGCACTTTCTCCTCCTCCGATTTGCGGATTTGGGTGGCTATTCGGCTGATTTGCCATATAGCGACAAAGGCCAGCAACACAGTGGTGGCAAGGAGAATCCACCGCAAGCGGGGACGTTTCAGTTGGGGAGTGGTGTTTCTCATGGATGTGACTATTCTACTCGGATGCTCTTGGCAGGATCAATCTTGGAGATAAACGTGGTGGGTACCAGCAACGCAATGAGACAGCAGAGAAGAGTGCCTGCGCTGATGGCTACAAAATACCAGATGTTCAGGTCGATGGGGACAAAATTCATGGAATAGCTCTCGCTGTCGAGTTTGATGATATGGAACTGTCTTTGCAGCCAACAAAGCAACAGCGCGAGGATGTTGCCTATCAGAAGGCCGCGACCGATGATGGTGAGCGACTTTCGCAGGAATATCTCTTTGATGCTTCGGTTGTTGGCACCAAGTGTTTTCAGCACACCTATCATCGAGGTCTTCTCGAAAATCATGATGAGGAAAGCCGAGATGACCGCCACCATACATACGATGGCCATAACGAGAAGGATGAAGACGATGTTGTTGTTCAGCAGATCGAGCCAGGCAAAAAGCGACGGGTTCTGCTCGACGATGCTGACCGCCGTAAGGTCGAATCCCAGCACAGCGGTGATGGATTCACATATGGCGTCGAGGTTTTTGAAGTCGTCGACAAGTATCTCATATCCGGCCACCAGAGTGTCGCCCCATTCGTTGAGTTTCTGCACCTGTCTCAAATCGCCTACCATATAGTGCTCGTCGAACTCGCTGAGGTCGGTGTTGTAAATACCCACCACTTTGAAGGCACGAGCCCTATAGTTGTTTCCTTGCCAGAAATAGGTGCGGGCCTTGTCGCCGAGGGAGAGCCCCATCTTGGCGGCGATGGTCGACGAGACGATGATTTCGTTGGAAGCTGTGCTGTCGTTGAAACTGAACAGGCGTCCTTCGGTAAGGTTTTGTGCAAAGAAAGTTGTGTCGAAACCCTTGTCGATGCCTTTGAAGATGATGCCGTGTATCTGGTCGTCGGTCTTCAGCATTCCACCCTTTTCGGCAAAGAACTGAAGGTGTTGCACCCCCTCAATCTGTTGGATGCGTTCCACTTCGTCGCGGTGGTTGCTGATGGGGTCGGCGACATATTGGTTGCCGAGATATTGGCTTTTGACGACTACGTGCGACCCGAAGCCGACCACCTTTTGCTGTATCTCGTGTTGGAATCCTCGCAAGATGGCCATCGACATTATCATCACCGTGACGCTGAGGGCAATGGTGACAACAGCAATCTTCACTAACGAACTGGAGAAGCTGCCTGCCTCCTTGTGGAGAAATCGTTTGGCAATGAGCGATTCGAACGACATAGTCACTTATTCGGCTGTCGTTTTTTCCTGTTGAGGAGTGGTGGTGTTGTCGGTGACAGCCGTGGTCTCCTCTTCAAAGGAGCGGTAGATGACCCGTTTCCAGTTGTGATAATAGAAATAGGTGGCGACGAGTGTCACTATGGTGCTGATGACTTTGACGAAGGTGGTGGAGGTGAGAGCAAAAGAGAGGAAGACGGCACAGAGGGTGAGCAGGATGGAGACCCATGCCAGATTGAGCGCCCCTTTGCGACCGTCGTCGTGGAGGCCTTTGCTAGTGGACAGCGACAGGAAGCCTACAACGGCAATAATGGCACTGACGACGTAAAGGGCGTTGCCTGCCCAGATAAGGTTCCAGTTGACGGGGACTTTGGGTACATCGCCCACCACTTCCTGCATGGGAAGCACCTCGTGCGACGGCATCTTGTAGATGAGGAATATCTGCAGGATGACGCCTGCGACGGCTGCTAAGAAACTCCATCGAAGGATGAACAACGACCGTTTGCCGCCTGCCTCAAAGACGGCGGTGAAACGAGACAACCCCTTCAGGTAGTTGCTGATGCAGAAAAACGCGAGCACGATGGCCAGAAGGATATAACCCACATACAGCCAAGGTGTGCTTTTGAAGTCGATGAACATCAGTCCGCTGTATAGCACCAACAAGATAGAGGCAAAGGCAATGCCCATGCTGAGTCGCGAGGTGGATTTGCTCCAGCGTTTTGCTTCTTGAGAGGTGGGTTGGACAGTCTCTTGTTCCAAATCGTTTTCTTTAGGGTCGATGGTTTCCATGATGAAGTGTTTTTATTTATGAAAGACTACCCAACAGATGGCTGGGTAGTCTTTACAATCGGGGTATTAATGAAATATTAGAAGCTCTGTGCAATGGCCAGGAAGTCATCGGCTTTGAGCGATGCTCCACCGATAAGGCCGCCGTCGACATCGGGATTGGCGAAGAGCTCTTTGGCGTTGCTGGGCTTGCAGCTGCCACCGTAGAGGATGCTGGTGTTGTCGGCTACCTCGGCACCGTATTTCTCGGCAATCAGGCTGCGGATGTAGGCATGCATCTCTTGTGCCTGTTCGGGAGTGGCGGTCTTGCCTGTGCCGATAGCCCATACGGGTTCATAGGCGATGACGATGTCGGCAAACTGTTCGGCTGTCAGGTGGAACAGACCGTCGACAATCTGGCGTTTCACCACCTCGAACTGTTTGTTGGCTTCGCGTTCTTCCAACACTTCGCCACAGCAAACGATAGGACGGAGGTCGTGTTTCAGTAGTTGGTCCACTTTGCGGGCAATCTGCTCGTCGGTCTCGTGGTGATAGGCGCGACGCTCGCTGTGACCCACGATGCAGTAGTCGATGGCCATGTTCTCGAGCATGTCAGCCGAGATCTCGCCTGTGTAGGCACCGTTGTCGTGTTCGCTGACATCCTGGGCACCCACCATGAAGTAGGACTCGTCCGACTGGTCGCTGGCCAGTTCGATGTACAGAGCCGGCGGGCAGATAATCAGTTGGGTGTCGCCCAAATCGGTACTCTCCAGCTTCTCTACCAGTTGGTTGATAAGGTCGTCGGCCTCGCTGAAGTTCTTGTTCATTTTCCAGTTGCCTGCAACAATATGTTTTCTCATGTCTTAATGTTTTAAGGGGTTTGTATTGTCTTGTTAATGCTGTTTGTTCTGATAGTATTTGCTGGGGCGCATCCATTTGGTCACTTTGGTGGCCTTTTCGGGGTGCTGTTTCTCGTATTGGTCGAGGAAGGGGATGATGGAAGTCGATTGGATGGACTTGTTGAGGATGATTTCGCGGTCGCAGTCGAGGATAATCATCGTGGGGGCGCTGTGGACGTTGTAGGCGGCTTGGTAGTCGACGTTTACATTCGACCCACCGACGTTGACAAAGGGATAGTTGCGCTCGCGGAACGTGCGTTTCCATTTGTTTACATCGGCCTCATAGCCGATGGCGTAGACCTCGAAGCGACGATTGCCCTCTTTGGTCATCTGGTTGTACAGCTGTTTCAGTTCCTCGCTCTGTGTCTTGCAGTGGCTGCAGTCGGGATCCCAGAACCAGAGAATGACATAACGCTCGGGGAAATAGTGCGACGAAATCCAGTCATCGGGGTTGTTGGATTGATTGCTGTCGGCCATCAGTAGCTCGGTGCCGAAGTGACCGATGAGCGAAGGTTTGAGGTATTCTACGGTGTTGTAACGGCTGTAGCGGTCGGCTTCGCTCGACCAAGGACATTTGCCGCTCAGGTAGTAGTGCTCCGTCAGGTTGACAAACACTTGGTCCCATCCGATGTTCTTGGTGGCGTGTTCATACTTGGGGACGATAAAGTCGAGGAAATAACGCAGCATGGTGCTGTCGTCCACCACTTTGTCGAGTACATTGTAGGCATACTTGGTGATGGTGTCGGCATCCTGATAGTACAGCACTCCGAAGAAATAGAGATTCATCTTCTCGAACAGCTGGGGAGTGTATATCAGGCTGTGGTCTTTCAGGTTCACATTGTCCCAATAGTGGGTGCGGTAGTAGATGGCCTGCCAGTTCTGGAGATTGGTCTCGCTGCTTCCTTCGGGGATGGCCTCGGGCACTTTGACCCGCTCGGTGTTGCTCATGATTTGGCCGAAGAGGGTGTTGGCGCTGCTGCTTCTGAAAGCGTCAAGGAAAGTGTTCATCTCTTCCTGCAACCCCTTCATCTGAGCGTCGGATTGTTCCTTGTTGGTCTTCGCCAGTTCCTGAATCTCTTTGGCTTTGGTGTTACCGTAATCCAGTTTGGCCATATAGTCGAACATCATCTGGCAATTCTTTGACCCGGTGGCTTTCATGCTGGGGGCGGAATGCTTCTCGTCGAACGAGATAGTGAACTTCTGGCTGTCGTCGACAATAAAGTCAAACTGTTGCTCTTTCTTGGCGTTCAACAGGGCGTAGATGCCTCTGTTCATTTTTTGCTTGCCTTGGAAAGTCAACGTTTTTGCTTCGGCGACAGCACTGTCGACGATGATGTACTTGTCGCGGAAATGCTGCCCAAGGTAGTATTTGTCGTTGGCTGTAATCGAGGGGGATGAGAAACCGATCTTGTAAGCCTGTGCCATCGAGGCGACGCTCAGCGTCAGCAGCACACCTAACAAAAGAAATGTTTTCTTCATTGCAAATGATTATGTATTCTTTTTAAAGTATAGTGAGAATAACGATGTTCGAGTTTTTTTATTGCATCAGAGAATGTCCGTTCATCAGGTAGAGCAATGCAACCCATAGTAGCAGAATTAGATAAGTGACAGCGTAGTACTTGAATTTGCGGTTCTTGTGACGGAGGATATACATCAGCGGCACTATCAGAAAGACGCCGCCTAAGAGTTCCAACAGATGCAACAGTCGTTCGGGGATGCGTCGTGATTCCTTGCGGGCACAGTGTTTGTCGTAAGCAAACACCATTGCGTCCACGATGCCGATGATGACAAGATAGAGAAAGACGGTGTTGCGAGGGATGGCAAACATGTTTAGGCCATGTTGTGGAACACATTGACCACATCCTCGTCGTTCTCCAAGCGTTCAATCAAGGCGTTGACGTCCTCTTGTTCTTCGGGACTCAGTTCGCGCATGGTGACGGGAATACGCTCGAACTTGAACGATTTGATCTCCAATCCCTTTTCGTCCAAGTACTTCTGGATGGCACCGTAGTTCTTGAAGTCGGCGTAAATCATGATATCGTCCTCGTCGCGGAATACCTCGTCGATGTCGCAGTCAATCAGTTCCAGCTCCAGCTCGTCCATATCGATGCTGTCGTTCCAAGCCACCACGAAGCTACATTTGCGTTCGAACATAAAGTCGTTCATGCCAGTGGTGCCCAACTCGCCTTTGCCGCGGACAAAAGCGGCACGCAGGTTGGCGGCGGTACGGGTGGTGTTGTTGGTCAGCGTCTCGACCACCACCACTACACCGTGAGGCCCTTTGCCGTCGTAGGTCACTTCCTTGTAGTCGGAAGTGTCTTTCGATACAGCACGTTTGATGGCACGTTCCACATTGTCCTTCGGCATGTTTTCCGTCTTGGCTGTCTGCATCAGCAGACGCAGACGGATGTTGTTGTCGGGGTCGGGGCCGCCGGCTTTGACGGCAATTTCGATTTCTTTACCGATACGAGTAAAGGTGCGGGCCATGTTGCCCCACCGTTTCAGTTTGCGAGCTTTACGGTATTCAAACGCTCTTCCCATAGATAACTTGCTTTTATATTGATGATTATATGATAATATTCTCCTTTTCCGAATTGCAAAGATACAACTTTTCTGTTAGTTGCCTGCAAAGACCTCCATTGAGCGGTGGAAGATGCCGTTGAGATAGGCCAGAGTTAGTCCGTAGTTCGATACGGGGACGCCTGCGGCGATAGCAGGTGCCAGCCTCGAAGCCAGCTGTTTGGGCGTCACCACGCATCCGCCGCATTGTATCACCAAACGGTATTCGCACACAGGGTGGGGGAGGTTGCCCAATCCCGCCACCACGTCGAAGAGAAGTCGCTTGCCGGTCTTTTGTTGCAACAGCTTGGGCAGTTTCACTCGACCGATGTCCTCGCAAGTGACGTTGTGCGTGCACGATTCGAGCAACGCCACACGGTCGCCGTCCTGCAGCGAGTCGATAGTGGGCGTCCCTTTCACATAGTCGTCGAACAGCCCTTTGGCACGAGCCAGCACGACGCTGAACGAGGTGAGCATCACCGATGGGGGGACGATGGCGTTGACCTTGGAGAATGCCTGGCTGTCGGTAATCACCAGACGGGGCGGCTCTTTCAGGCTGTTGAGGGTTTGTGCCAGCTCGTCGGGTTGGCACACCACCGCCTGAGCGTGATGGTCGAGCAGGTCGCGAAGCACCTGCACCTGCGGCAGTATCAGTCGCCCTTCGGGTGCCGCCGAGTCGATAGGTGCCACCATCACCACCACATCCCCTTTCGACACCACATCGCCTAACAGGCTACGGTGACGGTAGCTCCCTTCGGGCAGCGTCTCCCGTATCAGTTGCGTGAGCGGTTCACGCAACGAGGCATCGTTGACGCTCAGGCAGAATACCTTGCAGTCGTATTGCTTTTCTATTCTTTCAATCAGTTGTGAGTCGGGGGTGGTGACATCCATCTGTGAATAGATAAGCAGGAAAGGCACCTTCTGCTCCTGGCATTTTTGCAGCAGCGCCTCCTCATAGCTGCCAAACTGGTTGTGGGCGAAGAGCACCAGCGCCAGGTCGCATTGAGGCAGCATATCCAGACTTTTGTCGACACGCATCTGACCCAACGCCCCTTCGTCGTCAATGCCAGCGGTGTCTACCCATACTACGGGCCCTACCCCCAGCAGTTCCATGCTTTTCTTCACGGGGTCGGTGGTGGTGCCTGCTGTTGCCGACACGATAGCCGTCTGTTGTTCGGTGAGGTAGTTCACCAGCGAGCTCTTGCCGTTGTTTCTGCGGCCAAAGATGCCGATATGCGGTTTCAGTTCATTCCCTTTCTTTATCATTTGTTGTCAATGTTTCAAATACTAACAGATTTCCTTATTTACATTTTCCAATTAGGTAAACAATCTTTTTACTTGATGAGTACCCAATGTCCGGCACTGGTGTTGCCCTCGCGAATCAGGATGCCCTTTTCATCGTGCCAGCTGCTTTTGTATTCAACGTTCTGACATTCTCGTGCTTTTATTTTGGCCATATAAGTTATAACTTTTTCGTTGCTTATGCTACTGTGCATCTTGTTTTCTGACATGAGAAAACACATCTTTTCTCGTCTGTTTCGATTTGCAAAGATACGACTTTTTTTT
>CAJOQB010000132.1 GCA_905236405.1 uncultured Bacteroidales bacterium | reverse complement strand
TCACCAATGTAGCTGGCTGCGACTCGCTTGCTACGTTGAACCTGACCATCTACAACAGCACCCAGTCCACTGTTACCGCTACCGCTTGCGATAGCTACACATGGCACGGTACTACCTACACGGCTTCGACCAACAATGCTACCTACCATACCACCAATGCTCATGGTTGCGATAGCACTGTTACCTTGAACCTCACCGTTAACCACAGCACTGCAAGCACCGTTCTGGCTACCGCTTGCGACAGCTACACTTGGCATGGTGTCAACTACACGGCTTCTACCAACAACGCCACCTACACCACCACCAATGCTGCTGGCTGCGACAGTGTCGTTACTCTCCATCTGACGATTAACCACAGCTCCGCCGGTACTCAGACCGTCACCAGCTGCGACAACTTCACTTGGATGAACGGTATCACTTACACTGCTTCCACCAACACTCCGACCTACACGCTCGTCAATGCTCAGGGCTGCGACTCCGTTGTCACTCTCCATCTGACTATCCTCAATTCGACCACTGGCACCGATGTCCAGACGGCTTGCGATAGCTACACTTGGATCAACGGCGTTACCTACAGCACCAACATCAACAACGGTTCTGTGACCTACACGACCACCGCTTCCAATGGTTGCGACAGCGTTATCACGCTTGTCCTCACCATCCACAACTCGGTTGTCAACGATGTCTACACCACCGCTTGCGACAGCTACACTTGGAGTGCTAACGGTACGACCTACACCACTTCGGGCGACTACACCGTTGCTCTCAACACCGTCCACGGTTGTGACTCGGTGGTTACTCTCCACCTCACCATCAACCACAGCAACACTGGCGCTGAAACGGCTCAGGCTGTTACCTCCTTCGATTGGCACGGTACCACCTACACCGCTTCCGGTACTTACACCTGGACTGGCACCAATGTTGACGGTTGCGACTCGGTTGTGACCCTCACCCTCACCATCATCCCCAACACCAAGCCGATGCCTGAGATCGTTGCTTACAACGGCAAGGTTCTTATGCTCAACCACTATCCTGACGGTAAGGACGCTGGCGACTATGTCGAATACGACTCCTACCAGTGGTACAAGGACGGTGTTGCTATCGATGGCGCTACACTCGACTTCTACAACGAAAGCAACTATGCTAACCTCGAAGGCTGCTACTATGTGATGGTGCCTATCGACAACATCATGGTCGCTTCGAACACCCTCTGCTTCAGCAACCAAGGTATTGAAGACGTCGACGCTCTCGAAGTCTCCTTCACCGTCGCTCCTAATCCTGTTGCTTCCGGCAACATGATGAAGGTCGAGACCTCTCTCGATGAAGCTGAGCTGCAAGGCGCTACTCTCGTAATGTTCGACGTTCGCGGTCGCAAGGTTATGGAGATGCCTATGGAGACTTCCACCATCATGGTGAACGTCAACCAGGCTACCGGCGCTTACATGCTCCGTCTCACCACCAAGTCTGGCCTCACCGCTGTCAAGAAGGTGATCGTGAAATAGACACTCTAACCGATAGGGAAGTCCCTGGCCTCAGGGACTTCTCTATCTTTCTTTTTGAATGTATATCTTCACGATTCGTTAATCTTAGGAAAACATTAAAATTTATATTAATATGAAGAAATTATTCCTTACCGTATTAGTCGCCCTCTCTCTGGGCACTGTGGCCTATGCACAGGAAGACATCAGCTTCGCTCAGCCTGGTTCGCATATCACTCTTGGCGGTACCGTTTCTGGCGGCGGCCTTTGGCTTTCAGGTTCCCAATCCGGTGTTACCAAACTGGGTATTGGTTTGGGTGGCGAGCTCACCTATGCTTATTTCTTTACCAACAACATTGGTATCCGCATCGGTGGTAGCCTCAACCTCATCCAGAGTGGTTTCAAAAACTCCGAGGCTGTGACCTCTGAGTCCACCGTTCCTGTCACCATGGCTGGTACTCCCGTTATGATGAATGCCAACTACTGGTATTCCTGCCCTGATGTCACCGAGCGTTACTTCTCTATCTATGGCATGGTTCCCGTTCAGATTGCTCTCCAGGGCGATCGTTGGTATGCCAACCTCGGTGTCAAATTCGCTGTTCCCGTCCGCGTCACCTGCACCGAGTACTCCTATGCTGGTACCGATGTTTACTACACTGGTAGCACCAAAGCTTCGGCTGGCGTTCCCACCGGTGCTATCTATGAGTCCACAACTGCTGGTGCCTCTGGCTCCTACAGCCTGTTCAACTACAAAGACCTTGGTCTCCTTGGTGGTAATGGCAACTTCGTGAAACCTTTCTTCGTGATGGGTTCTGCTGAACTGGGTTACCGCTTCGGTTGCGACTGTGGTCACAGCTGGCAGATTGGTTGCTTCGCAGATATCGCTATCAACTCGATTCATCCCGAGAACGCTCCTGCAAGAGCCAATGGTTATCTGAACTATGCTACCAATCCCAGCAATGGTCCTACCGCTACGCATAACTATGCTCGCGGTGTCATGCGTACCGACCTCGTAAACTCCTTCCGTCTGGTTAACTTCGGCGTGAAGCTGTCCTACGACTGGGCTCTCAGCAAAAAGAATTAATCTATCTTTTCATAGATTTTCCTTTCGAGCCTCACCTTTGGGTGGGGCTTTTTTTTGTTGTTCCATCCCCTGAATAGAGAGGTATATCTCGCTTCCGCGAGAAGATATATCTCGCGCCAACGAGAAGATATATCTCGCCGCTCCGAGAAGATATATCTGACGGCAGTGAAAGGTACCTCTCTCAACCGTCATAAAAAAACAGGGTGCCTACATCTTTGTAAGCACCCTGTGGTGGATTTGTTTTCGAGGATTGCGTTATCCAACATTGCAGCCGGCGGCAACCAACTGCGAGGGTGTGATGAGGACGAGACGCCCGTCTTTGTCTTCGGCACTTAGTATCATGCCTTCGCTCATTACGCCACGGAGTTTGCGTGGTTCGAAGTTGGCGATGAAACAAACTTGCATACCGACCAGTTTCTCTGGCTCGGGATAGTATTTGGCGATGCCGCTGACAATGGTGCGAGGATGCTCAGTACCATGTCCGTCATCGAGTTTGAACTGCAGCAGTTTGTCGGCTTTTGGCACTTTGGTGCATTCAAGTACAGTGGCCACGCGGATGTCCATCTTGCCAAAGTCATCGAATGCCACGTTGGTCTTCACCTCGGCAGGCTTCCATGCGTTGATGGCATTCTGTTCCTTGGTGTGCATCAGACGGTCGACCTGTGCTTGGATGGCGTCGTCGCCAATCTGTTCGAATAGGAGTTCGGGTTGGTCGATGGTATGGCCGTTCATGAGGATGTCGGCACGTCCTGCATCTTTCCATCCCATAGCGGGAAGGTTCATGATGCGATGCATCTTGTCGGCGGTGAAGGGCAAGAAGGGGGCACAGAGGATGGCCAGGTTGGCACATATCTGCAGCGAGAGATTCATAACTGTGGCGGTACGTTCGGGGTCGCTCTTGATGAGTTTCCAAGGTTCGGTCTCGGTCAGGTATTTGTTACCGAGGCGTGCCAAGTTCATCATCTCGCTGAGGGCTTCGCGGAAGCGATAGGTCTCGATATTGCGGCCAATACGTTCGGGGAAGGTACGTATCTCCTCGATGGTCTGTCGGTCAAGTTCGGTCAATTCTCCGGCAGCGGGTAGGGTGCCGTTGTAGAATTTGTGGGTGAGCACAAGGGTACGGTTGACGAAATTGCCGAGGATGGCTACCAACTCGCTGTTGTTCTTCAGTTGGAAATCCTTCCAGGTGAAGTCGTTGTCTTTGTTCTCTGGGGCGTTGCTGCAAAGGGTGTAACGCAGCACATCTTGTTTGCCAGGGAAGTCCTTAAGGTATTCGTGCAGCCACACGGCCCAGTTGCGAGAGGTGCTGATTTTGTCGCCCTCGAGGTTGAGAAACTCGTTGGCAGGGACGTTGGCGGGCAGGATATAGCTGCCGTCGGCGTGTAGCATCGAGGGGAAGATGATGCAATGGAAGACGATGTTGTCTTTGCCGATGAAATGCACAAGTTTGGTGTCTTGGTCTTTCCACCATTTTTCCCAGTCGTCGCCTTTCAGCTGTTTGGTGAAGGAGATGTAGCCGATAGGGGCGTCGAACCATACGTAGAGTACCTTGCCGTCGGTACCTTCGAGTGGTACTTTCACGCCCCAGTCGAGGTCACGGGTGACGGCACGGGGCTGGAGACCGAGGTCTATCCACGACTTGCATTGTCCGTAGACATTGGCTTTCCAGTCGCCTTTATGGCCTTCGAGAATCCATTCACGCAACCAAGGCTCGTCCTTGTCGAGTGGAAGGAACCAGTGTTTTGACTCTTTCAATACCGGTTTGGAACCGCTGAGGGCCGACTTGGGGTTGATAAGGTCGGTGACTTCATAAGGTTTGTCGCATTTTTCACATTGGTCGCCATAAGCGTTTTCGTTGCCGCAGTGGGGGCAAGTGCCAGTGATATAGCGGTCGGCGAGGAAACAACCGGCTTCCTCGTCGTAGTACTGCATGGATGTCTTCTCGATGAACTTGCCTTCGTTGTAGAGCTTTGTGAAGAACTCGGCAGCCGTTTCGTGGTGTTCTTTGCTGCTGGTACGGCTGTAGATGTCGAAAGAGATGCCCAGTTCAGCAAAGGAGTCTTTGATAATCTTGTGGTAACGGTCGACGATGTCCTGGGGTGTGCAGCCCTCTTTGCGGGCTTTGATGGTGATGGGCACACCATGCTCGTCGCTGCCGCCGATGAACATTACCTTCTCTCCTTGGGCACGGAGGTAACGCACATAGATGTCGGCAGGCACGTATACACCTGCCAGATGGCCGATATGTACAGGCCCGTTAGCATAGGGTAGGGCAGAGGTGACGGTATAGCGTTTGTACTTTCTGTCTTTCTCAGTATAGGTCATATAGTGTCGATTTATATTTTTGAAGTGTGAGGATAGGTTACTTGGTGTATTCCAGTTCGTAGACCTCACCAGTGCTGATGGTAATCTGGGTGGGGTACTTTTTCTTGTTGTAGCTGTAGGTATAGGAGAGGCTGTGGCTCAAGTCAACATTCTGAATGGGATAGGTGGAGGTGCCCACAATGGGGAGGGTGACGGTGATATTGCCAGTTCCTGCGCCAGTGGCGTTGTCGGTAAGGATGTTGTTTTTTGAGAGGTTCTGTGCGTCGAATCCACTCGTCCAGCAATACCAGTAGGGGTTGCCCTTGTCGTCGTATGTATAGTTGGTGGTGCGTTCGACATTGATGTCGAGAGGATATTCGGCATCGGCGTCCAAATAGTTGAGGATGGCAGAAATCATCGGACTACTGGAACCTATCACCTGCGAAATATCGTCGACGGTGACAGAGGCGTTGACATTGCCTGCAAATGCCTCGGTGGCCACATTGTCGCCGTTCCAAGTGTAGGTGATGGAGAAATGTTTGTTGTCGATGCTGTATTTGGCATTGTTCTTACTGGCAACGGCATAGAGTTGCGCCATGGTCATTAGGCTTTCGAAGGCGGTTTCGCTCAGCAGATAGCGGGCAGCACCCATCTTGAACGAGAAAGTGCCGTTCATGACGGAGAGACCGGCTTCGATGAGAAATGCATCGCTGACATCGATGTTGACAGTCGAGATTTTGTCGCTGGCGTTGTGGTTGACCGTCATCGAAATGTCGGCTCTACTGCCGTTATACACTTCCACTCGGGTCAGGTAGTCTCCCGAATAGGTGTACTGTATGTTCTGGGAGGATCCGTCGGCATAAGCGATTTGTGTATTAGTAAGTTGGTTGCCAGTGTAGCTGAAGGAATAGGTGGCGTTGTTGGTGATGTCGTTGATGCCACTCAACTTTGAACTGGCCCAATTCCATGTCTGAAAGTTGGCATTGTTAAGCTTGATGGTGCTGATTTTGTATTTGGGTTGGAAGACCCCTTCGTCAAAGGTGCCCGAAGGCTCTTTTGTGCAAGAACTGAGCCCTGCGACGATTAGCAGAGCCAGGATGGATATTACAAAACGTTTCATAATTCTTGTGTGTTATTGTTTGATAAATTATTGAATTACTATGTTTTTTATGTTGTCTCTTCTGTTTGTATGATGCAGCAAAGATAATAAAAAGAATTGAAAACGGTGATGTCTATAGCATCAACGTTTTGCGGAAGCCGATGCCGTTGTTGTAGCGACCGCTGACTTCTATGCGACGAGAGATAGTCTCTTCAGGCCAAAGCACCCAAGCGTCGGTACCGTTTTGATGGATGATGAACCCGTCAGGTGCCGACCACATGGCCTGTTGGATGTGGCGATTGTGGAGGAAGAAGTGACGGGGGTCGTTGCGGTCTTGCTCAATCTTGATTTCCTGCGGCACCATCTCACGATAGAAGAAGGAGGAGATATGTTCTTGGATAAAATTGTAGTTTTCGTAGTTGATGGTGTGGTCAGGGTTTTCGTGCAGCCCGTGCGGGCCACCTTCGAAGGTGTGGAGCTCGCTGCGATAGCCCAGTGATTTGGCTTGACGGTCGATGGAGGCGGAACCGTATAGGGTGTTGAACAACCGTTTGCCTATTGTCTTGTTGATGTCTTGGAAGGGAATACCTTGGTCGTAGGGCACCAGTTGGTCGGCGGTGCCGTGGAAAGAGATGATGTCGGTATGGCTGTTTTTTAACAGTTTCAGGTTGTTGACGGCACCCCACATATTGGCGACAGCTGTCACGTGGAAATCGGTACTTTCGCTAAAGGCGGTCATCAATGCGGTGATGCTTCCAGCACTGGTGCCTGCGATGAAGATGCGGGTGGTGTCGATGTGGTAGGTCTGACGATGGTCAATCAGATAGTGGATGGCAGCCTGCACGTCGGCTATGGCATCGTAGCCTGTCTGTTCGATATCGTTTTTGTTGGGACGGAATCCAAGGCGGTAGTTGACGGCGGCACAGAGATAGCCCTGCTCGGCAAAGTGGGCACTCCAGCCAGCGATATGATCCATTCCTTTGTCGCCTACATAGAAGGCACCGCCATGCAGGAACACTATTAGCGGTCGCTCACTGTTGATGTTCAGCAAGGTGTCGTTTCGTTGACTTTGGTCGCCGATGGGTTCGTAGATGTCCATAGTCAAGCTGAGCTCCCGTTTCTGACGGCTCTCTTTCAGACGTTCGCGAACCAGTTTCAAGTAGCTGTCGTCTTGATAGCCGACCACGCTGGTCCAGTAGCCGTTGGCCTTGCAGTATTCCACGTCTTTCGTCACCTTGATTCTGTAGATCGATTTGTTGGAGAAACGATTGTCGACTATCTCATAAAAGAATGGGGTGATGTATGGGGTGAGCGAGAAGGTGTGGCTGTGTTGAGTGTTGTCCTTGACGGTGTGGCGTTTGCCGTCGACCAGGCGAGGAATCTTATCCCCTCGTTCGAGGATTACCAAAGGGGTCTTTTCGATGGTGACGATAGTGCTGTCGCGGTCGATAGTGATTTGAAGCGGTTGGGGCGAAACACAGTCGCTGCCTGCCACCCAAGGATAGTAGCGTCCGTTGGCAGTCTGGCCATCAATTTGTTCGATGATGATAAGGGCGGTGTCCTTGTCGAAAGTGAGAATGTAGTAATGGTCGGTGGAAAGGCCAAAGACGGGGTTGAAGTTCTCGTCGTGCAATTCGTTCTGTATTGAGTCAAAGGCTGACGAGTCGGTCTCTCCGGTATCGCCTGAACGGTGGTGTCGCACGATTGTCGCAACCAAAAAGGCTACGACGAACAGTGCCAATATGGATGAGCACCATGCAATGAGTTTGTTACGTTTTTTTTTGTCCATAATGAGTAATAATGAAAGATTATTTTGAGTTGTTTCTCTCACCCAATAGGATGAGCGATATGTTCCAATGGCTGAATCCTCCTTCGATGGGGGCTCCCTGGGGGATGGCTACCGTCAGGGTGTGATGGCCTGCCGAAAGATTGTCGAGTTCAAAGTAGACGGGTTGTGTGGCAGTCCCAGGGCACCATCCGCTACGCGAATAGTCACTGCTCGAAGTGCCATTCCAAAAGTTGCCCGATACAGGGTTCAACTCGCGGTAGGTGCCGCAGTCGCTTCGCCAAGGGGTGTGGACAAAACGTCTCACACTATCGATGAATATCTGGTTTTCTTTGGGTTGGAATTCGTCGCCGCTGTCCCATCCCCCATGACCGGTGCTGATGTATCGTAGCCGCAGGTGTTCCACCCCTTCGGGAATATCAAATTCGACGGTAAGGCTGTCGGTGCCAAAGAGCTTTCCGTAGTTCTGACCACCCATTTCCAGCACATTGGTGGTGTTGATAAGGGGGAGTGACCAAGCATTGCCTACATCTTCGGTGTTCCACACTTCGTCGTTGGGGTAGGCTTTGATGTCAAGGGTGACGAGGTGTCCGCCAGCATCATAGTTGCCAATGAAGGCTCCAATCCATACATCGCCACGCAGGTAAGGAGCCAATTCGGTGATTTCCTGTTTGTAGTATGCTTCGTCTTCCCAAGAAAGCCCTTCTATCTGTAGGCGATTGTTGAAGTGATGTACGCCAAAGGGGGTGAAAAATCGCACCAATTCTACATTGGGCAGATAGTCGGAGGTGGCACGGATGCCTTGGTAGCGGTGTCCGTCGCGTCCGATGAAGGTGGGTAACGAGTCGGGGTGTTGGTACATGCCCTCGAAGAAGGTATGCTCGCGACCTTGGGGAATGATGAAGATGCTACCCGTGCGGTCGTAGGCATCGCCGTTGGACTGCTGGTGCAGTTCTGCAAAAAGCTGATAATGGGAGGGTAGGGTATCGAAGTGCATTCGACGCAGCACTACAGTGCCGCCGGCATAGTGGATTACGCTGTCGGTGGGGAATGCATCCCAGGCCTCTTGGTAGGCTTTCCCTTTCAGATCAATCTCGGGGTCGGTATGCCAAAAGAGTTGGGCTTTGTCGAATACTCGCGTGGTGAGAATCATTTTCTCTTTCTGCATGTTTCCTATCTGACGTCGGTCGGTACGTGTCCCTAATTGTGTGGGTATTCCGTCGAATTTGTTCTGTTGGTTGGTTTTGACTTTGACACCACGTTCCAACTGTACCTGTCCGTTGCGGATGAACTGTTTGAGAGTGCCAGGGAGACGACCATAGCTGGTGATGGGGTTGATGTCCAATCCGTCACCAGTTGTCATAATAAACTCTAAACGGTTGGAATTGATGCTGGTTGAATATTTGGTTGTCTTCGAATCCAATTTGACCGAATCCCACTCGACGAGGTTTTTTTCATAGTTCCAGCTGGTGTAGTAGGCATCATTTGCGTCAAATAAAAGTTGGTAGTAAACGCTGTCGGTATTCAAGTCGACATATGTGGTGGCAGTGGCATAGCCGGGGATGGTGCGTTGCCCTGCGTATTGGCTGGGTGCCCAAATGCGAAGCTGTTGTTGCAGGATGTCGACATAGCGATAGGTGGTGTCTTTCCCTCCTTCGTTGTAATTGTATTGGTAGTATACGACGGTGGCGGGGGTGCGCTCTCCCTTTTTCCCTCCTTTTTTCCCCACCTTCTGTGCATATAAAGTGTTGTTACCAAGTAGACTTATGGTAATGATAACCAATATGCTTAAGGCTAATCTCGATGGATGTTGTTCTCGTAAGTGCATGACAAAAAATTTGCGGCAAAGATACAACTTTTGCCGCAAAGTATCAGGGATAAAAACAAAAATAGTGAAGAGGATTGTTGTTTACTCTGCCTTGGACTCGTCGGCAGTCTCCTCCTCTGGCTCTTTCAAGTCAATCAATCCTGCAGATATCAGCAGATTGTACCAGGAGAGAATCTTTTTGACATCGGAGGCATGAACGCGTTCGGTATCGTAGGAGGGCAATACTTCTTTGAAGTAGTTGAACACCTCGGTATTGCTGGCTTTTTTGATGTCGATGGCTATTGCCTGCTCGTTCTCTTTGCGGAAGATGTCTTGAAGGATTTCGCGAAGCGGCTTGTCGCTATCGACGGTAAAGATACTGATTTCATTAAGTGAACTGATTCGGTCGTTGTGAAATACCGGACAGCGTTTGTGGTCGATGAGAGATTCGACAATGGCACCACCTTTGGTCTGAGAGACAAGCTCGTACAGACCTGGTTTTCCAGAGATGACTAAGATTTTGCTTAAATCCATAAGTTAGTATTGATAATATTGTGAATTATTTTTTGGAGGGGGAAACGGATAAAATCGAAATGTAGTATATGGGAGGTCTATTTTAGGATATTTTAGGTATTAAGGGTTGTCGAGGTGATATTGCCGCAAGCCTTCGATGGGGTCGGCGATAACACTGCCCACAACAAGACCATTGTTCTCAAGACAGTTGCTCAGAGTGGATTCAATCGCTTTGGCATAGCCTCCCACCACATGAATTGTATTATCGCTGGCCACTTCTCGCCAAAGGGGCATTACCATTTCATTGATCCAATCCTCGATTGTGATTGTGACCACACGGTGACAGTAGTCGTCGTCAAGATGCTGAACGGCAAACGGGGCCAACGAGGCCAGAAAACGGTTGGGGTGTGGTTGGTGATAGATGGCTTCCATCAATTCGTTGTCGGATAAGCGGTAAGTGTCATGAAACATGATTCTTAACTGTTCTGGCATATGGTGAGCCAGATAGCCGTTGAGCAATAAACGACCTACGTGGTTAGCCGATCCTTCATCACCAAGAATGAATCCTGTGCTGACAGTTTGGTGGGTGATGCTAACGCCATCGTAGTAGCAGGCATTGCTTCCAGTGCCAAGGATCCCTACCAAGGCTGCTTCGTTGCCGGCTACAGCCCTGCATGCTCCGAGCATGTCGGTATAAACTTTTATGTTTTCAGATTTAAATCCTTGGCACAACAGTCCTTGAGTACGAGCACACTGTGCCGCATTGCCACATCCTGCTCCATAAAAGATAATGGCAGAGACTTCGCCAAGCCGTTGGCGTACGGTATCAATGGCGGTGAGGAATTGTTCATCGGTGGTGAAATGAGGATTCAACCCTTCGGTAACTGTCATGTTACCAGTTTTTACCATCATCCATTTGGTCTTGGTGCTACCGCTGTCGGCAATAAGCATGCTGTCTGTCATCAGATGATGCCAATTATGTCATTGATATCTTTGATTCCATGACGTTTGCAATACTCTTCAAGGCCATCGACAATCTTGACGGTCACCGATGGGTCAATGAAGTTGGCAGTGCCTACCTCAATGGCTGTCGCTCCTGCCATCAAGAATTCCAAAGCGTCGGCTGCAGTGCATATGCCTCCCAGTCCTACGACAGGAATCTTCACGGCATGAGCCACTTGCCACACCATTCGTACAGCCACGGGTTTAACAGCAGGACCACTCAGTCCACCTGTGATTGTGCTAAGATATGGGCGTTGCTTCTCTACATCGATGGCCATGCCGAGCAAGGTGTTGATTAAACTAACGCTGTCGGCACCTGCCGCTTCGACTGCTTTGGCAATCTCAACGATATTGGTGACATTGGGTGTCAGTTTTACAATCAATGTTTTGTGATATACTTTTCGTACTGCATTGACTACCTGTGCAGCCATGTCGGGGTTGGTGCCAAAGCCCATGCCACCTTTCTTGACATTGGGGCAACTGATGTTGAGTTCGATGGCGGGGATGTTGTCGAGAGCGTCTATCTTTTCAGCCACGGTGCAGTATTCTTCGATGCTACTGCCCGACACGTTGACAATGATATTGGTGTCTATATCCTTGATTCTATGATAGACTTCTTTGCAGAATGCATCCACTCCAACATTCTGAAGACCTACTGCGTTGAGCATCCCCGATGGTGTTTCGGCCATGCGGGGGTAGGGGTTTCCTTGGCGTCTCTCTCCGGTGGTGCCTTTCACAACGATGCCACCCAAACGGCTGAGATCGAAAAAGTCGGAAAACTCCTCTCCATAGCCGAATGTGCCCGAGGCTGTCATGACGGGATTTTTGAGATGAAGTTTGTCTATTTTTACTTCCAGCATAATTAGTCCTCCATTTCTTTATTCTTATTGTGCTAACCAATGTGTGAGTTCCTTAGCATTGAAGACGGGGCCTTCCTTGCAGACACACTGATGTCCTTTGTCGGTATCGACCACGCAGCACAGACAGGCACCTAAACCACAGGCCATCATGTTTTCGAGCGAGACCTCGCATTCGATGCCGTGTTGCAGTGCATGTCGAGCCACTGCTTTCATCATCGGGGTGGGACCACAGGTATAGATATGGTCGTAATCGTTTGAGAACATGCTGTGTTGTGTCACCAGTCCTTTCTCACCAAGACTGCCGTCGTCGGTGGCAATGAACAAGTTTCCAGAGGCTTTGAAAGGTTCTTGTACGGGTACCAATGCCGCTGTACGTCCACCGAGGATGATGGTCGGGGTGATTCCTTTTGCTTTCAGAGATTTGGAGAGATGGAGCAAGGGGGCTGTGCCTGCTCCTCCTCCTACCAAAAGCACTTTTTCTCCGTTGAGAGAGAAGACTCCTTTGCCCAAAGGGTAAACCAAATTAAGCATGTCACCTACTTTCAATGTGTTGAGCTGTCGAGTGCCGTTGCCCACTATCTGGATAAGCAAGGTGATGGTGTTTTTCTCGGCGTCAACGTCGTGTATCGATATGGGTCGTCGCAGCATGACGTCGCGACAGCCTTCAACCATCACTTCGACAAATTGACCAGGCGCTATCTCAGGCAATACTTCGGGGTGTTGTAACACCAAAGAAAAGTATTGCGAGCCGTGGGATTTCTTGTCAATAATTTTGAAATCAGTGATATATTTCTTCATAATGACTATATTTGTTCTTTAATGAGGTTATTCGGTTGGCAGCTTCTTCTATACGATTTCGGTTAATTCTCCCTTCTTTTACCAATTGGTAGACAATTTCAAGTGTCTGAGGAACGATGTTGGCATTGTACTCTTTACCGTTATTTGACAAACAAAGCATGTCGGCACCGGAGTTGATGGCTCTTTCGAGAATATCTTCATAGGAGTATTCTTGCACCATGGCGCCCATGGCTAAATCGTCAGTGATGATGACACCGGTATAATGTAATGAATCGCGGAGCAAATGGGTGAGCGTCTGACGGGAAAGCGTGGCAGGATAGACGCTGTCCAATTGAGCGTTGAACACATGTGTCGTCATAATCATGTCGATTTTGCCACTTGCTATCAGTGTTTTGTACGGATCGAGCTCAATGCTGCTCCATGTGTTGGATACGTCTGCCAATCCTGCATGAGTGTCTTTCTTGGAACTGCCGTGTCCGGGAAAATGTTTCAGGCAGGAAATCACTCCGTTTCGTCCTTGGTTCTCAATCCAACAGAGAGCATACTTCGACACCAACTTGGGATTGGCCGAGAAGCTGCGCTCTATTTTGCCAATGACAGGGCAGTTAGGGTTGGTGTTGACATCTACGCAGGGAGCAAAATTCAGATTGATTCCAAGGTTTTTAAGCGTTTTTCCTGTCAGTTGGGCGTAGTGACGTACACTGTCGATTCCATAACGGGCCATCTCTTGAGCCGAGATGAAGCGGGGGAATCCGTAATTTTCTTTGAGACGGTTGACTTTGCCACCCTCTTGGTCGATAGAGATAAGTAAAGTTTTGTCGGAAAGATATTGTAAATCATGACACAGCCGTGTGAGTTGTTCGGGAGAGGTGATGTTGCGTGGACGGGATGCAGAGGGACCGTCGTATTCAAATAGTATCACGCCGCCGATGTCCCAGTTCTTAATGTCGCGAACAATATGGTTGGTGTCGGACAATTCTGTGCCGCGAAACCCTACCAGAAGCATTTGGGCAATGTCGCTTATCAGTTTTGGATCTTCTTGCTTGTATTGTTCTACGGTGGCCAGAAGTTGTTCTGTGGAATCGGTGACAGAGGATTGTCCGCAAGAAGAAAAACTTAGCGTGAGCAAGAGGATAACGAATAACTGTTTCATGATTAATTATTTAAGCTGTTGAATGGAACACGATGTGCAATGGATCGGCCAAGGGTGATTTCGTCGGCATACTCAAGATTGTCTCCGATGGCAACGCCTCGTGCGATGGTCGAGACAAGAACGTTGGGGAAACGTTGCAATTGTTTGTTTAGATAAAAGTTGGTGGTGTCGCCTTCCATGGTGGTGGGGAGAGCGAGGATTACCTCCTCCACTTCTTCGGTCTCAACACGATGAAGAAGTGAGGTAATGTTCAAGTCGTTGATGCCCACTCCTTCTATGGGGGAGATGACGCCTCCCAGTACATGGTAGAGCCCTTGATACTGATGTGTGTTTTCAATGGCCATCACTTCTTGGATGTTCTCTACTACGCAGATGATTTTGTCGTTACGTTTGGGGTTGGAGCAGATAGAACAGACGGGCGTATCGCTAATGCAGTGGCATCGTGAACAGAAGTGGAGGTCGCTTTTCAGTTTTTCTACGGCACTGACGAAGTCGGCCACCTCAGCATCTGTTGATTGTACCAGATGCAGGGCGAAACGCATTGCTGACCGTTTGCCTACGCCAGGCAGTGTGCCCAAAGCATCGATAGCATTCTCTAATATTTTCGAGGGAATTTCCATATAGCGGTTTTGTAACGACAATTCAACTCATTTATTGTGTGAGGAAAGAGACTGATGGGCTTTGCATGATACATTAATAATATAAAGGTGTGCTTCGTCAGGGACGTGTTCTGGTTGATTTGACAAGCAAAAGAGGAGGTTGATGCTTGTCGGTTGAATTCCATTTGATTGTATGGGTATTGACAAAACTTCTGGCGAATTGTTATTGCATGGCAAATATTTGAGAATTAGACTTTTTGTTTGATTATTGCGAATAATTGATAAAAATTGATGTTAATTAGTGGTGATTTTTTTCAATAAACAATGAAATGATAGGTCAGATGCTTAGCATAAGGTTGGAAAAAGAATGAAAAAAATGAGAATGAATAATTGTTGACAATCAGCAAAATGAGTTGTTATTTGATGTTTATTTGAAAAAAAGTTTTGGTAGATTGAAAAAGTGGTGTATTTTTGCAACTCGAATCGCGGAAACGCAGAGTTGTTTGAAACGAATGAATCAAGCCGATGTAACTCAGTTGGTAGAGTAGCTGATTTGTAATCAGCCTGTCGGGGGTTCGAGTCCCTTCATCGGCTCGGACTTTGAACCGAAATCATCGGTTGAAAGATAAGGGGAAGTCGCATAGTGGCAATTGCAACAGACTGTAAATCTGTCCTCTTCGGAGTTCAGTGGTTCGAGTCCACTCTTCCCCACCATCCAAAGCCTGAAAAGCGGAAGTAGCTCATTTGGTAGAGCGATAGCCTTCCAAGCTATAGGTGGCGGGTTCGAGCCCCGTCTTCCGCTCAACATAAGTTCCTATGCGAACAATGAGCGAGGGGCCAACCCCGAAAAGCTCGGGCAACGGAACAAGATATAAGCTGGAGTAGCTCAGTGGTAGAGCGCTTCCTTGGTAAGGAAGAGGTCACGAGTCCGACTCTCGTCTCTAGCTCTTTTTTCATGCAAATAAGTCCAGTCATCGTTTCGACGATGATGTCTGACAAAAAGAGATTGTAAAATCAGACATATGACTGGGAGATAGCAGGAAAACAAAACCTACAGGGACAAATGTGCAGTTTGCCCCCTTAGTCTGTGAATGTGAAATAAAATTGTTTGTAAACTTAATACGTATTAAAAATGGCAAAAGAAAAATTCGATCGTTCGAAACCGCACGTCAACATTGGTACCATTGGCCACGTTGACCACGGCAAGACCACCCTTACCGCTGCTATCACCCAAGTGCTGGCTTCCAAGGGACTTTCTGAAGTGAAAACCTTCGATGCTATCGACTCTGCTCCCGAAGAGAAAGAGCGTGGTATCACCATCAACACTGCTCACGTTGAGTATCAGACCGAGAATCGTCACTATGCTCACGTTGACTGCCCCGGTCACGCTGACTATGTGAAGAACATGGTTACCGGTGCTGCTCAGATGGACGGTGCTATCCTTGTTGT
>CAJOQB010000131.1 GCA_905236405.1 uncultured Bacteroidales bacterium | reverse complement strand
CTATACGCGAAGAAAAAATAAATATTTCGTCAAATTTGGTCAAATAATTATTTTTCCAATTTTATAATATTATAGGAAACACCCCTACCCCACCCCCCCCCTAAGAGAAAATCCAATAAGGTATATAAATATATAATACATCATCCTCATTGAGAAAAAAAGCACAACGGAGATACAATAATCGCCCCACTCTTCCGTTTAGTAAACTTTGAATTACAACAATAGAGTCATGAAGAAGCATTTTATATTCATTGCCATGCTGGCAGTCGGCATGTGGAGCTTCGCCCAAGAGGGTGAACGTCAACTCACTGCTGTCTTCTCCTACGCCAAGTTCGCTTTGGCCGACATGCAACCCTATGTGGAGACCTACCTGAGTTTCGACGCATGGAACGCCCATTTCGTGAAACAGGCGGACGGTCGGATGAGAGCCACCATCGAGATAACGTTGACGGTGACCCGCGACGACAGCACGGTGTTAACCAAGAAATACAACCTGAACAGCCCCGCTATCGACGAGGGCGGCAGCACCCAGTTCAACTTTATGGATGTGCAGCGTATGCAGCTGGCCAACGGCATATACAACCTCCATTTCGACATCAAGGACTTGGGGAGCAAGGCCGACGCGGTGGTGATGAACCAGAAGGTGACGCTGGACTTCAACCGCAAACGGGCTAGCCTCTCCTCCATCCTGCCTGTGGCCAACGCCACCCCGACCACCACGGACAACATCCTCTCGCGGTCGGGTTACGATATGGAGCCCTACATCAACGACTTCTATCCTCAACAAGTCAACGAACTGGCATTCTACTATGAGATATACAACATCGCCGAAGAGACACAAGGCAAGGACTTTGTGACCATCAGCTTCATCGAGAACCAAGAGACGGGCCGTCGTGTGGAGTCGACCCTCCAAGGCAAACGGATGGCCGTCAAGGAGACGACGATAATCAACGCCAAAAACTCGACCATCACCGCCCCGGGTATGGTGACCCCCGTGTTCAACGCCATAGACATCAGCCAACTGCCCTCGGGCAACTACAACTTGGTGGTGGAGGTACGCAACCTGAAGAACGACTTGGTGCTGTACGACAAGATGCCGTTCTTCCGCAGCAACCCCGCCGTGGTCGACGAGGCGGTGCCGGTGAGCGCCACCTTTGCCGGCAGAATCAACGAGGAGACGCAGATGAACCTCTACCTCCGTGCCCTCTACCCCATCGCATTGGAACGTGAGAAGGCCGAAGCCGAAAGCTTGGCCGAGAGGGTCGGCATGATGATAGAGAAGCAGGAGTTCTTCTACCACTTCTGGGAGCGTCGCAACAAGCTGGATCCCGAGAGCGAGTGGCGGCAGTACAAGGAGCGGTTGGATTATGTGCAGGAGAACTTCAAATATGTCAACACCCCGGGCTATCTGACCGACCGCGGTCGTGTCTACCTGCAATACGGTGCGCCCGACTTCGTTCGTGACGAGAAGAACTTTGTGGCCACCACCCGAGGACTGAGCGGCGGCGGTGCAACGCGCAACCGTGTTACTGCACAGATGCAAGGCCAGAACAACACCTCGTTGGCCACCAACGGTCAGATTTTCTACCTCCCCTACCAGATTTGGCGCTACAACAACCTGCCGACACAGGATGCCAACCGTGTGTTCCTCTTCTGGGACGAGTTCCGCTCGGGACACTACAAGCTGCTGAACAGCAATGCCCGCGGCGAGGTGCAGGAGATGGATTGGGAACGCCGACTGAGCCAGCAACAGCTGAGTGAGGGCGCCGTTGGCGAGGTGGGCATGCAATTCCAACGCGGATACTAACCCTTCACGGCTGACAACTGCATGGACGGTCTGCTCTACCGACTGGTGCTGATGCCGCTGGCCCTGCTGCCGTTGCGAGTGCTTTACTGGCTGAGCGACGTGCTGTACATGTTGGCCTACTATGTGGTACGCTACCGTCGCAAGGTGACCCGCTGCAACCTCCAACGCTCGTTTCCCGATTGGGATGACCACGAGATAAAAAGCATCGAACGCCGCTACTACCACCATATGACCGACCTGCTGGCCGAAGCCGTCTACGGATTGAGGGCCACACCGCAGAAGGTGTTACGCCACTACCATGTGACCAACCGCGAACTGGCCAACCAATACTACGAACGAGGGCAGAGCATCATCCTGATGAGCGCCCACTACAACAACTGGGAGTTCATGGTGCTGTCGCTGGGCATGCAGTTCCTTCACCACGGCATCGGCGTTGGCAAGCCATTGGATCAAAAGAACATGGCACGACTGATGACCGCCAACCGCACCCGTTACGGCACCCAGGTGGTCGACCAAACCGACGTGCGGCAAGAGATGGCTTACTTCGAGGAGCACCATGTGCCCTGCGCCTACATGATGCTGGGCGACCAAAGCCCCTCCAACGCCCATCGCAGCCATTGGACAACCTTCCTGAACCAAGACACCGCCTTCCTTTACGGCGCCGAGCATTTTGCCCGCAAATACCACTACCCCGTGCTGTGCTACCGTGTGGACAAAGTGCGTCGCGGATACTATGAGGTGACCCTCTCCGAACTGTGTACCGACATCGGCCACACCCCCGAAGGAGAGATCACCGAACGCTACGCCCGCTGGTTGGAGACGACCATCAGAAACAAACCCGAATACTGGCTGTGGAGCCATCGCCGCTGGAAACTGCGTCGCGATGGTCGCCGCATCCCCAAAAAAGAATATTGCAATACCACACCATGAGAACCGCTGTTGTGATACTGAACTGGAACGGACGAGCCATGCTGGAGCGATTCCTCCCCTCGGTGACTGCCTACACGCAGGCTCCCGACGAGGTCATCGTGGCCGACAACGGGTCGACCGACGACAGTCTCGACTTTGTCCGCTCCCACTACCCTCAGCTCCGCATCGTCGCCCT